>CAZUHD010000006.1:0-39527 GCA_964620415.1 uncultured Clostridium sp. | reverse complement strand
GTACCATTTCCAGTCATTTCCGATTAAACAATTTTATTTTTATAGTATCATCAGAAACTTTTTTATACATTCCTTTATAAAGAACAATACTTGCATTAAACTTTTTTGCTTTTTGTGGTTTACTTATTTTAGGATTTAATTCAATTTGTTTTTCGTAGTTATCTAATTTTGCTATATAAGACCTAGTTTCACCAATAGCTTGATTAATTGCTGATCTTCTTAAATAAAGTGGTAAATTTAAATCAAAATAGTTTTTTGGCTTTTCACCTTCTTTATTTGGTATAGTTAGTTTTTCTAACTCTCTTAAACAATTTTGATTAGATAAATCCAAAAAATCTAAATGCTCAAGTAATAAGTTGTAATATTTTAAAATTGTTTCGTTATATATTACTTGAGTTTCTTTTATAAACTCTTTATAATTAGTGTAGAGTCTAACCTTTCTTGTTGTGGTGTATGTCCCTTGTATTCTTTGTTCTGGCATTTTTTTCTTCCTAACTTTTAACCGTAAAGTATGTAACTTTACGGTTAAAAGAATTAAAAAATATTAAAAAAAAGACAGTCTATAAAGCACTGTCAAAACAATATTTTTTATAGTTTATCTAAAAATTTCTTTTGTGTATTATAAGAAGAATGAACATATCTATTTAAAGTTATATTTACATTAGAGTGTCCTAAAATTTCACTTAATGATTTTGCATCCATTCCAATTTTTATACAATTTGTTGCAAAAGTGTGTCTTAAAATATGGAAATTATAATCATTAATATTGCATATTTTAAGGCATTTTTTAAATACACGCTGATACGTTCTAGGTTCTACATATTTGTCTTTATTTCCTGTTAAAAAAAATTCATCTCCACGATAATTATTAGCTCTCTTCAATGCTTTTAGTGGAGAAAGTAATTTTTGGGGAATTGGTATCTTTCTAATAGATTTTTTTGTCTTAGGTGTATCTAACTGTATAGATGTACTATTTTTCCCTTTATAAACTCTTTGCATTGTCTTATTAACTACTATAAACTGTTCTTCAAGATTTATATTCTCCCAAGTTAATGCACAAATCTCACCTAGTCTTAGTCCAGTATTTAAACATATTACAATTCCAATATTGTTTAGACTATTACTTTCTAAACAATATTTTTCTAGTTTTGTTTTCTCATCGTCTTTTAAGATCTTTATTTCTTCTTGCATATCCCTAGGGCAAGACATTAAATCTAATTTATAATCAATATTGTACTTTCTTTCAATATACTGTAATATCAATCTAAAAACTGAAAGTATATCTTTTACTGTTTTTGCCGAAAGCATACCTGAAAGATAGTTAATATATATATTAAAATCATATCCTATAAAATAGTAGATATTTTTGTTTTTAAAATATGAAAGTATATATCTATCTATAAGGTATCTATACCTATAATACGTAGAATTTTTGATAGAATTCTTTTTAAATAAAAGCCATTCATTGGTTTCATTTTTAAAAAGTGCTACTTTTTTAAAAATATTCATATTATCGCCTCCTTTAATGTGTAATTAACATAACTCAAAAAAATTTCGACAAATTTTAGAATTTATATTGAAATGCAAAAAAATATATGTTAAAATAATAATAATGTCGTAAAGTTACATACTTTACGACATTTTTTTGTGAAATATTTTAAATTTTTTTAGCAAAAAATAAAAGTCACACTACTTACTTTTTATAGTAAATTGTTTGACTTTTTTTATATTTTTTTATTATTCTTTTTGTTTTATCGCTATTACTAATTCATTTTCTTGAACTATTATAGTTTCATCTTTATATTTAAAATTATCTCCAGTTTGGTAAATCTCATAGTTATTGTTTTGTAACTTAATTTTTAGTAATTTTAAGAATCTATTTGCATTATCTTCTGATAAATTATATTTTATTCTTAAATCATAAAATGTATATTTTATATAGTTAGGATCAATACTTAACTTTTCATCTAGTGTTTTTTCGATTAAATCAATAATCACTTGGTCATTCATTTATTTCACTTCCTTACTAACTTGTTGCATTTTATCACAAAATAGGAAAGAAATAAATAGTATCAAGCAAAGTATTTTTACTTCACCTGATACTGTTTGTTATTCATATTTTGGACTACCATAACCCATAACTTGAATGTCATCAAAAGAGTACATTCTTTCTGCACATCTGTTGTTTGTATTTCCCTCTATTGTATATATTGTTCGATTATCTATATCAATTCTTGTAACTATACCAACATGATCTGAAATTCCATCTTGACTGCTATTTTCATCATACCAATCAAAAAATATAATATCTCCGACAATAGGATAATAACTTCCTCCTCTATCATGCCATTCATTTTTTTCTTTGAACCAATTTATTCCATCAGTACATGCAGCAAATTTTGGTATAATACCTGCATCTATATAGCCACATTCATTTGCACACCAACTAACAAAACATGCACACCATGAAACATGTTCTTCAAAACCATACCATTGCCAAAATTTATCTCCTCCCTCATTTCCTATTTGTGCTTTAGCAACTAATATAATTTCACTATTTGGAATTTGAGAAGAATCATAATTTTCATCTCCATTGCTATTAAAAATAACTGCAATAAATCCAGCAATTAAGCTGATTATTAAAATTATAGTAACAGCTACCCAACCTCCAGTTATTATTGCAGATATAATGGCTTTTGTTGTAGTAAACGTCGTCTTAGTTGCTTCTACCGTAGCTTTTGCTACTGACTTTACACCTTTTTCAGCTGTTTGTGCTATTTTTTGACTTGTTTTCGCTACTTTTTGTGATAATTTAACACTTTCTTTTGCTGTTCTTTCAGTATTTTTAGCAACTTGTTCTGTTGTTTTTATACTTCTTTTATCAAGTGAATTTGTATTTCTAGCTGTTTTTATAGCTTGTTTTGTGTCTTTCTTTATCGTTTTATCCGTTTTTTCTATTACGTTTTTTAAGTCTTTCTTTTCTTTAATCTTTGATTTTAAGGTTTCCATTTTCTGCTTACCCTTTATAAAATTTTCTTGTGTTTCTTTTACCGATTTTTTCCCTATCTCATTAAATTTTTCTCCACCTTTTCTTGAAACAAAACTTATATCATTTTGGATTTTTTTACTTGCATATTCTTCTGGAGATGGAGAATTATTTTCTTCATTTACTGTAATTTCGTTTATTTTCTCTCTTGCATTTATTAGATTATTTTTTAATTTTTGCACCTGAGCTATGTTTTTATCTATTTTTTTTACTTCTTTTATTCTTTCTTTAGGTTTTACCTTTATTTTTTCCATCCATACTACCTCCAGAGTTTATATTTTCTTTGCTACTATAACTATTCTTCCATTTTTTTGCGAGTATTCACAAGTAGATAGTGTAATTAATTTATCTCCATATTTTGGTGTTATATTTGTATCATACATTTTTAATATATCTTGAACTTTATTTATAAAAGCATTAAACTCATCTTCATCACTAAAGTTGATATAGTTATAATACTTAAAGCCATTTGAGGTATAAGCAACCGTTTTAAATACTGTAAAAATTTCATAACTTGTTTTTATTGTTTTACCTTCATTTAATGTATAAAAATCTATTATTTTATTTTTTTCATAAAACTCTTTTGATTTATAATCTTCTAAACAAGCAAACATTTTACGATTTCCCATGTGATGACCATATATTATAAGATTATCACTTTCATTTACACTACACCCCTTTGCTAAAAAAGGTGTTCCATATGAAGAATACTTTTTATAAAAGTCTTTTCTTAAATAAAAATTATCTATTTTAGATTGCATTACTGGATAATTCAAGCTTGTATTATCTATCTTTACCCAACCTATAAGATCATTATTAACTTCATATAAAGGTTTTAAATTTATTTCATCTTGTTCATTATTCTCACTTGTATCTTCTACAATATCTACAATATCTACAAGTTCATCAAATGTTTTTTCTTGTTCTTTGTTTTGCATTATTTCCTTAAAAATAAAATAACTGCTAATAAGCAAAATACTTATTAACAGTATAATTATGAGTAAATATATAATTTTTTTCATTCATTCACTTCCATTTCAATAAAAAAAGATATTATAAGTTTTTTCTTACAATATCTTTTTTATTTAGTATTTCGTTCTTAATAAGCTCTATTATTAGCTGATTTACAGAATTATTTTTCATATAGTAAATATCCTGTTTGTAAATCTTCTTTAGATTGTTTTAATCTATGATTAGTTAATTCCTTAGATACCTTTTGATTCACTTAAAACAGCTTTTTGTTTTTGAACGTTCATATAAAAAGGCAATACTTGTAATCAGTAGTTAAATTTATCAATTTTTTTTACTAATGATGATAACATTACATCAAATTCATTATTAAATTCTCTTGTATAATATTGTTTATTTTTCTTGGTATATTAGACATTTCTCTTCTTCCTTTATTAAGTAGTATAGCATATTTGAATTTATCAATACAAAATAAATAATCATATTTTATCTCACATCTCAGATAACTTTGTCGTCATTAATTTATATAATTCAGTATTCTTTGGAAATTTATTTACAAATGGAATTAGTGAACTACCTATTTTTATCAATCCTTCTCCAGCATTTACGTTAGTAATGTAACTCATCTGTAAGTCTGATATATTTAATAACCTAGCAAGCTCTATTCTGTCCGTTGATGCTTGATTTAACATTATAATAAGCTCACTATTTGCTAACATTGTTCTAGCTGTATGGCTCTGCAACATATCTTCTACATTTTGTGTAATACCAGTACAATATGCACCATATTTTCTAACTCTTTTCCATAATGTAAATAGGAAATTTGCTGAATATTCTTGTTGGAATAATAAATATATCTCATCAATAAAAATAAAGGTATTTCTACCTTTTTTTCTATTTGCCGTTATTCTATTTAATATTGAATCTAACACAACTAGCATACCTATTGGCAATAATTGTTTTCCAAGATCCAAAATGTCATAACAAATTAATCTGTTGTTTGTATCTACATTTGTTTCTTTTGCAAACGTATTTAAACTGCCATTTACAAAAAGTTCAATAGCAAGTGCTATTTCTTTTGCCTCTGGTTCTTGTTGGTTTAATAATTCATTATAAAAATCTTTTAAAGTTGGTGGTATTCCTTGATAGTTACCCTGCTGATAAAATCTATATACACTTGCCGTACATCTATCAATTATAGATTTTTGTTTTGCTCCTAAATTTCCACTTCCTATTAACTGTTCGCATAATGACAATATAAATTCGGATTTTAATATTACAGGATTTGCACCATCACCATATTGACTATTCATATCCATAGCATTTATATGATTATTACTTGTGGCTGATATTCTTATTACCTCTCCACCTAATGCTTTTACAAGTGAACTTTCTTCTCTTTCTGGATCTATTAATAAAATATCTGCATTTTTATCTCTAAGCATTATAGATACAATTTCTTCTTTTGCTGTAAATGATTTACCACTTCCTGAAACTCCAAGTATAAAACTATTACCATTTAATAATTGTTTTCTATCAGCTATTATCATATTCTTAGAAATAACATTTTGTCCATAATAAACACCATTATTATGTCTTATCTCTTGAACTCTAAACGGCATAAATACTGCTAAACTTTCTGTAGTTAATGTTCTTACGGCATCTATTTTTCTTACGCCAAAAGGCATTGCTGTATTTAATCCGTCTAATTGTTGAAATTTCAAGACTGATAACTGGCATAAATGTTTCCTAGCTGTTGTTAATAAAGTCTCTGTATCGCTGTCTAGTTGCTCTTTTGTTTCTGCTGTGTGTACCATTGTTAGCACTGACAAAAACATTCTCTGATCCCTTGTAATTAAATCATCTAAAAATTCCTTACTTTGTTCTCGTTGTTGTTCCATATCATAAGGAATTATAGCTGAAAAATTATTATTTGCATTTTGCTTCCTCTGCCAATTTGTAATATTGGTTTCTATGCCTAATCTTCTATTTTCTGCCTCTCTGACTGCTTCATCCATAGGAACTGGTATAACATCTATACTCATCATCATATTTCTATTGATATCAGTCAGTTCTGCTACCATACTATCCTTAATATAACTTGCATATTCTTTTAAAAATATTACTCTACCATATCTATCTCCAATTTTAAAATAATCACTTTCAAATTCCATTGTATCTGGACACATAAAATCTTTAAAACTGTGTCCTTTTCTCATACTGTCTAACATATCGTAATGAAAATTTATTTCTTCGCCTGCTCTATAAAAATCATGGAATATTCTTAATCTTTCTACTGTATCTAATTCTACACATACTGATCCCAATTCTTTAAAATGACTTATTAAGTCTGTTCCTACTCTAGCAAAATAGCTACGAGCATCTTCAATACTCTTTTTTTCTACTGATATTGTTATATACTTTTCTTGTACAATGCCTTTTGATCCACTTACTTTATCAAGCAACATTTTATTATATTCTTTTCTATATTTATCTAAATTGTCATTTTCCATAGATAACATTATTGTTTTTTCAAAATCTATTTTATTTAATCTTCGGTTTGCTATTGTAATTTTAGTTGTTGCACCTGTATCAAAAGAATTTAACAATTCAGAATACTCTAAAAACATTGATTCCTTATCTTCTCTGCTTGCTACTGCATAATTAATATCAGTAAATTTATAACATTTTGAATATTTATTTTTTCCAACTAAAAAGATGCCATCTTGCCATATTGTTTTTACAGGGATAGCATCTTGAACACCTTTTGGAATAACAAATTTCTCTCTGTCTTGTTTAAATATCTTGTTCAGTGTTTTCATCTAACTTTGTTTCCTCCTCTATTACTTTGTTATCTAGTTTTCTTTCCTTTTTTGATTTGTAATTTTTTTTATTTTTCCTCTCTATTTTCTTATTATTTTCAATATTCTTTAACATTTCATAATACAAATTAGTAGGTTTGAACATTAATTTTTTTGGCATTAATATTTCGGATTTTATCCAAGCATAGATAAATTTTTCTGCTGTCATACCGTTATAAGTTACGAAGCCTAATACTGCAAATGGTACAGCTCCTAATATACATACCCATGACAACGTTTCAATTCCAAAATATGGTTTTAAAATAAAATATAATAATACTGCTACAGCACATGCTAGACATGAAAAAATAAACTGCCTCATTGACAGATTAAAAAATATACTTTCTGTATATTGTCTAATTTCTCTATTTATCTTTACTTCCATATACACTCCTCCTTATCTAACTTCTATCATTTTATTTCTTTTCATCTCTAACTCATTTTTGTATTCTTTTTTAACATTTTCAAATATTTGTTGTAAATATTCGTGCATTTTTACACTAGCTTTTTTATTACTTGTTAATCTATAAGAAAATTCTCCAGTTCTAAAATTATAATTTACAAGTCTGTTATTTATAAATCCTTGTGTAGCTAAAGGTATATTAATTCCATATTCTTTTGCTAAATATAAAATTGCATTTTGAGTTGTTTTTCCGTTCTCATAATTGTCATTTTTATAAAATTCCAAATTACATATGGGTACATTTTCTCCTATAAAAATTTTATATTTTATTTCTTTTAATTGCTTTTTAAATACGGCATTTACCTTTTCTACTTCTTCTTTCTGACTTTGCTTTTTTGCTTGTTCTTCCTCTTGTTTTTCCTTATCTCTTTGAATTAATATTTGTTCTCTGCAATTTTTTGCTTTATCATATATATCTGGATAATATCTATAAATATACTCCAACTCACATTTATTAAACCATTCTCCATCTTTGATTTTTTTATCAAAGAAATCTTTAAAAACAGTATCATTACTATATATTTTTATAATTTGATCACAATAACTTTTTTCTTCTGATTGTGGATTTTCAATAGCTTTTTCAAAATTTTTGAATTTTATAGGTGCTATTTTTAATGACCAATATTCATCATTTCTATCATGTATTAAAAATTCTTGATAATCAGAAGTTAAACTCTCTTTTAATACTGCAATATTGATTCCTTTATAATTTAACTTTACTATAATTTTATTGGAATGCTTTAAATCATTGCCATCTAGATACCAAACACTAGCTTTTTGATTTTCAAGCATAATTTATTTCTCCTCTCTATAATCCCATCATTTCTTTTACAACACGATCACTCATCTTTACCGTTCCTACTAATACAAGCATATTAAAAATAAGTTCTCCAATATATTTCCATACCATTGTTACTGGTGCTACACCTGTGTCAACAACTGGTGGACTTGCTGCATATTGTGAAAATATAATACAAGCTAGTATGATAATTGCTCCTTCTAAACATACTGCTGAATAGTTTTTTATAAAACTTTTTCCTACATTTTGTGATGGTTCACCTGCAAAAGTGGAAAGCGGTATAGGTGCAATCGCTGTATATAAATAAATTTTAAAAAATCTTCCATATACTGACAAAATCATTACAAAAGACAAAACTGTAACAAACAAACCGCCTATAAGTGTTACTGCCCACAAAGGTATACTCTCAAAAAAGCCACATGATTCAACTGCCGTTATAAGTTCATTCGGTAGTGTTGTTGCCGTAGCCCCTCCAAATCCAACCGTATTCATAATAGTTGTTACTAATCCTTGGATTATTTTAAATAAAGCCATTAATAACTCTAATCCATAAGTTACCAGCCCCTTCGCCAGAGCAAATCGTATAAACAATTTTAATGCGTGTTCTGGTTTCTTTACTTCTGTAAAGCTACCACAAGTTTTCATTACTCCAACTACGAAAAAAAGCACAAGTAATGCAAGTGCAATAGCTTGTATTCCTCCATGTACATTTACTATAACTTCCCATATTCGCCCACCTTTAAAATCTGTTGGAGATTGTGTAACGAGTGTCCATATTTCGCCTAATTTGCTATTCCAAGTATCTATTGCATTTTGCAAGTTGCCAACTACCCAGTTTGCCAATTATTTCACCTCCTAATTCTATTTTGAATATTTAATTTATTCTTTTTATTTTGCATTTTGTTTTTTTACTTTTTCTTCAACTATTGCTTTTAATTTACCTTCAATTTACTTTCAATTTTTTTAAAGTTCTCATTTGTCATCATCCTCATATTTTAATAAATCAATATCACACTCTACTTCATCTCCCCATGTATCCCATCCCTCAACTTTTTGTCTTGCAAAAAGTTCAATTCGTGGAATATCTCCTACTAATTCAATAATTCTTTTCCTAGTTTCATCTGGTTTTTTACTATGTTCTTCTATTGGAGATATTATGACTTGATGAACTCTTGCTGATATTCTTTTTGGATTTCCTCTTGTCGCTAATATACAAATCTCTGCATTTGCTCTTGTCCAAAAACCCATGCTCCAAAATAAAGATGGTGTTTTTCTATTCTGTTTTATCCATACAAAGGCTACTGTTTTATATTTAAAACCCCATTCTTCAATTACTTTTAATCCCTCTTTCAATGTTGGAAAAGTTATCCACATAAAAAGTACACTATCTTTATCTGCAATTTTCTCTACTGGAAGTTTACAAATATCTTCTATACTCATTGTTTTATAATGACTTTCTGCTGAACGACTTTTTCCTCTTTTTGAATAAACCTTATATTGCCAAGGGGGATCTGCATAGATAATGTTATATTTTTTCAATTCTTTCAATTCTTTCATCTCCTAAACTAAAATAAGGCGAATATCTATTATAAATAATGAGATACTCGCCCTATAATTTATTTTTATCCCCCTGTTATTAAATTCAAGATTTCTTTTGCAAATGTTATTACAACTCCTCCTGCAAGAGTCATAAATCCATTTGCTCTTTGTGTTGGATCATGTGATTTTAAAGACATACCAATTTGTACTACTCCAAATCCAAGAATTATCATTCCCACAGCTCTTATTAATCCAAAAATAAAATTTGAAAGATTATTTATTACTGCTAATGGATCATCAGCTGCAAATACACTTACTTGTACATTGATTAATGCTATTATACATACTCCAATAATTAATATCTTTTTTAAAAGTTTATATGTTCTTTCAGATTTTAAAATTTTATCATCCATATTTAAAATTTTATCATCCATATTTTTATAATCCTCCTTCAATAATTCTTTTCTCTATTTCTTCTTCTGTAAGTAATTCATAATCTTCTATCATCTCTTCAATACCCTCTATATTTTGAATATCGTTAAATTTATTTTCATACATATCTTCATTAATTATAATTGAAGCTTTTGCTCTATCTGTTCCACCATGAATATAAGGTTTTCCTTTCCCATCTGTGGTATATTGGACGTTAGGATGTTTTAAAATATCATATTTTAAATCCATAATTGGTCTTTCTCCTCTAATAAAAAGAAGTGCATACTTATTATCAAGTAATCGTACTTCATCTGGAGTCATAAGTTCTCGACCTCCAATTTGATAATTTGTTGAATAATTACCACTTCTACCAGAACTTTTGCCATAAGTGTTCATATCAATAGTTTCTTTTCCTAACAATTCTGATACATACTTATGAGTACTTTGTTCATTTCCACCTAGATACAAAAACTCATCACAATTTCCTACAATGCTTTCCCATTGTTTTTCAAAAAGAGCTTTTAATTGAGCAAGATTTTGTAATATTATACTCACAGATACTGACCTAGACCTCATTACACTTAATATTTTGTCAAAATCATTTGGCAAACTGACATTTGCAAACTCGTCCATTACAAAATGAACATGAACTGGCAAACTTCCATTATATTTATGATCTGCAATAAAAAATAGTTGTTGAAATAGTTGTGTATACAAAATACTAACTAGAAAATTAAAAGATGTATCATTGTCTGGAATTAAAGCAAATAATGCTACTTTTTTCTCTCCTAAGCTTGGCAAATCTAACTCATCTCTTATAACTAAACTAGACAAACTTCGCAAATTAAATTTTTCTAATCTTGCTGATAATGTTATTTGAATTGATTTCAAAGTTTTAGCAGAGCCAGACCTATAATCTTTGTAATATTTTATTGCAATATGATGTGGATTTCTAAACTCTAGTCTATTAAATAAAATATCTAATGGGCTTAAATAACTATCATCATCTTCTCTTACTTCTCCAGCTCGTAGCATTTCCATTACCATTGGAAAATTTTGTTCATCTTCTGGAGCTTCATACTTTAAATAAAATATTAAAGCCAAAAGTAGCATACTTGCTGCCGTATCCCAGAATGGATCTTGTGTTTGTGAACCTTTTGGTGTAGTTGCTTTAAATAAATTCGTTACTAACTTTTGCACATCATTATCTGTTTTTAAATACACAAATGGATTATAACAATGTGATTTTTCCATATTTATTAAATCTAAAACTTTTACTTCATATCCTTTTTTCTCTAATAAATATCCTGTATCACGCAATATTTCTCCGTTTTGGGTCTAAAATTACATACGAAGTATTTTCACCACATTGCATTACATTAGGCTTTCCGATAGAATCTTGTCTTGCCTGATCCGACTTCCGTCCACATACAAGTACATTAAGGTTTCTTCTATGCTTTTTAGCATCTAATCCTATTGCTACATTTTGAGTTAATATTTTATTTTCACTTGCTGGATATTGTCTATATTTTTTATCTATATATTTGGTATTTCCCCATTTTGCTGATCCATGTTCTTCTTTTCTCCTATAATTTTTCTTTGTAGATTCATAAATCGATATAGCAATACCATAAATGAGTATAGAAAAAAGACTAACCTTTATACTATTTTCACAAAAAGTTAGTCTTAATGGATTTTCCATTGCTTTTGGAAATTCTTTTATAATCTCTGGTAGTCCACCATTTATATATGGTGCAATTAAAAGAGCAATCCAAACTACAGGAATTATACCAACAATATAAAATAAAATGTTATTATTTGTACTACCTTTCATACACTTTCTCTCTTTTAAATATAGTTTGCTTTTTTAATGGTGCATCAATTAATTTTAATAACACTTCATTTACAATAGCTGTTGTTTTTTTCTCTCTTAATAATTTATTACGATATTCATTAAGAGCATTTAATAAAAGATTATATTCATAATTATTTATTGTTAATACTCTTTTTTCTTTCAAATTCTTTGTACCTCCATTATCTTACATTTTCTCTTTTTTTATTATTTCTCGTTAATTTTTGAATATATGCACTCATGCGAGCATTTATATTTTCCATAGCATTTCTCATAGGCTCTAGTTCTTCTCTAATTTCTTTTGCCTTCATATTTTGTAATTCTGGTGGTATTTCATTGAAATTATAATTTGAAACATCTACATTATATTTCTTGCATAGCATATAAGAAACACAATATGCTTTAAAATTATCTATATTTGAACTATCTCCAATTTCTTGTTTTGCAAGTTCTTGTGATAATTCATAAAATATTTTTGGTGCTTCTGCTCCTCTTGCAACATAAAGTGTATCTTCATTAAAATCATACATAGCACCTTTATCTGTATCTGGTATTTCATCAATTATTTTTAGTTTTGATTTATTACTATTTAAGAATATTTTAGATAGTATCTTATCATCAAATCTCATATTTCTCGATTTCTGACTTGTGTTTACTTGTGTTATATCATAAACCTTTTTTACATTATAATTTGTTCCAACAGAGCCATCTTCTCTCATATACTCATCTCTAGGCTCTAATATTTTTACAGGTTTGGCAAATTTTTTCTTATATATATTTGAACTTGTCCAACTATTTAAATCTCTTAATTGTGTTGCTTTTGGCATTTGTGCTGTAACCAATAGGGCATTTCCAACAGAATAGCTATCAAATTTACTTTGAGTATCAAGATACTTTTTAAATTCTGTTCCATTTGTTACAATTTTTTCTGCTGTCTTGTCAATTAGTTCATATATTTGTGCTTTTTCATTTTTCTTATATTCTGCATATTCTTCTTTACTATATCGTCTATTACTTGAATCATAGTTATCATATACTTCATCTAATCCACCCATATTTTATTATCTCTCCTTTTTGGTTTCTTTTCCTTTTATGTGTTCTTTTGAGGTATATCCTATTGATTGTGAATTTTTCATATTTTTCAATTTATTAGGTTTGCTATTTTCTGCTTTCTCTTTTATTTTTTGAATTTCTGCTATTTCTTTTAATTCTTTTCTAACAGATTTTTTTTCTGGATTTTTAATAGCTCCCTCGAATTTGTCTTTGTTCATAGAGGAATGCTCTGACAGATTGCTTTTTTCCGTTTGACTTTTCAGGAGGGTTTCTTTTTCTTCCTTCTTTACTGGTTTATTAAAAATGTCATCTATCATTTGATCATCAATATCTTTAGTTTCTATACCTAAATCTTTTGCACTCTCTGATAAATCACTTTCTTGTTCAATATTTCCTGTTTCTTCAGTTCTTTCCTTTTTTATTTCACTTTTAATAACTGCTCTATCAACAGTATCTAGTTTAAATCTTTCTATAATACGATTTACTTTTGGTGCATCTTCTGCTCTAACCATAATGTCGACCATATTATCAATATCTTTGTCTTTTTTATTTACTAATGCAGAGTATAAAACGCCATAACTTTTTGCCTCTCTTGCAAATATTTTCATATCATCTTTTTTTACAGAAAATATCTTTAATTCTTTTTCGGCTTTGAGCATTTTTGAAAGTCTTGCTTTGCCTTTACTTTTGCTTGTGTCTTTAGATACAACATATAAAGCTGCAATAATATTTTTTATTGCACTACCAGTTATTTTTAAGGCAAATTCTGTTTCATCAATATATAATCTTATTAGTTGTTCTGCTGAATCACTTGAAACACTCATATTATTTATCCTTCTCCTTTTCTTCAATATTTTTATTCTTTGATTTATCTTTTTCTTGTTCTTCTTTAATATTTTTCTTTATTATAGGTATCCTCGTTTCAATATCCTCTATAAGTTCAATTTCTTCATTTAAAATTTTTATATCGCCTGTAATTTTTTGTATCTCACATTGGATTTGTTCTTTTTCATCTTCTGTCTTTACTCTTTTCATTTTTTTCCACAAGTTTTCCTTTTTGCTTTTTAGCTCTTTTCTTTTTATAATAGATGTTGATTTATAAGAAAAAAGTTCTTGATCAGTCTGTATTCCAGTCCTGTTCAAAAACCTAACTTCATTTGATATTTTATCCATTTTTTTTATGTCTTCTCTTAATGATTTTGATATTCTATGTTTTTTCCTTGGATATACTTTTAACAAATAGCAATAGTGATAGTATAAACCTCTAATTCCTTTTATTTTAATTTTGCTTTTAAATCTTGATTTATTTTTAAAATTATATTTATATATTCCTGTTATAGTTCTAACTTCTGGAAATGGTAACCTTACATTTTCAGTTTCAAAAATTCTTTCATTTATTCTTTCAATTTCATATTCATCTCCAAACACTCTTGCAATTCTTGTATTTCTTTTTCTATTTAATTTTCTTACACTTAATTTTCCAGCACGATTTGTAATTTCATAATTCATTTTTTTCATTATATTTATAAAATCATTATATGAATATGCTTGCTCTATTGCATAATCAATATCTTCTTGTAATTCTTTATAATAATTCGATTTTTTTACTTCCTCCATGCAATATTTTGTATAATCTATATTATATTTACCACATGGCTTTTCTTCTAAAACACTTAAATTATATTCTCTACATAAATTATCTGATGTTGCTCTCAATAAAGCATAAGAATGTCTATTATTATAATATTTTTTTCCGTCTTTGAAAGAAACAGAATTTATACAGAAATGATTATGAATATGTTTAGTATTTATATGTGTAGATACTACGACTTCAAATCTATCTCCCCATAATTCTTCTGCTAACTTAACACCAATTTCATGTGCTTGCTCTGGAGTAACCTCTCCCTCCGCAAATGATTGAAAAGCATGATAACCGAAGAATTCCATCTGTTTTGCTATATCTTCTTTTTGTAGTCATCATATCATTGTAAACATTTTCTTTAGAACAATTTATAGTTGATACATATAATTGTTCTTCTGTCTTATATGATGCTGTTGCATATTCGATTACATTGTGAAGTTCATTATATGATTCTTTGCTTGTCTTATCTGGATTAGTAGTATATTTAATAACATGATCCAGTCTTTTTTCTACTTTCCATATACTTGTAGTTGCCGTGGCTTTACTCCATATCTAAAAGTTCTTTTTCTATTTTTTGTTCTAATTCGCTCCACTTTGTATATGCTCTTTTATAATATGGTGCATCTATTAAATCAAGTGCATTTGCTTTTCGTGCTATTTGATTAAAATTAGTTCCTATTCCTCTTAATTGATTTATAAATTCAAATATTATTTCAGTAGGTTGTTCTTTTGGTTTATAATTCATAATCAAATTTCTTATATAACTACTTTCTGACAGACCAACTTTTTTTGCATTTTCTTTCAGTTTTTCATTCTCTTGTTCATTAAACCAAAATTGTCTTTTTATATCTCGCTTTCTCAAATAAAATTAGCACCTCTTTTCATTTTAATTTTTTATAATTTGGGGATTGGGGTGTCCCCATAATTTGAATTTGGCGGGAGTACAAATTCATTGCTTGCTAGGACACCACACATATATCTTTTCTTGCATAAAATAGTAAACTTTTAATATATTTTTATTGTATTTTTATTACATTTTTTTAAATTTTCTTATTCAAAATTCTTATTCTCTTCATCTAATAAATCAAATGTATTTTTAAAGTCTTCGTTAATATCTTCCAATAAATCAACTGCGTTTTCTGCAAAATCTTCAATATTTTTCATCTTATTATCAATAATTTTTTGGGTTCTTTCCATTCTATTTAAAATTCTTTCAATTTTTAATAATCTTAAATCTATTTCACCAAGATTTTTGTTATTTTCATTATAAGGTTCATCTTCATAATCGTCTGATTTTTGTTCAATTATTTCTCCATTTTCTTCAACAACTCTTGCATCAATTTCACATAATTGTACATCTTTAAATTCTTTTTGATTAGGTTTCATATACTTTTTTTGTATAATATCTAATGCTTTATTTGGTGTTTCAGCCTCCACCATAATTTCTTTTTTTAAAACTTCTGTTACATCAATTTTATATTCATTCATTATATTTTTTCCTCCTAAATTTTATTTTTTTATTATTTTTTTTATCATTTTTTATTTTTTCATCGTACTAACACTTTACTTTTTTCTGTTTCCTTTTCTTTTGTTTTTTGAATAAAATTTTTAAATCCTAATACATAACAAAGATAATCATTACAATCTTTTCCAACTGGTACAGGTTTATCTATAACTTTATACTTTTTTGATAAAATTGTTTTTAAACTTTCCGCAGCTTCTTTACCTACTTCATCATTATCCAAGTGTAAATATATCTCATTTATATTAGGATTTTCTTCTAAATATTTTTTTATTGTTTCTGGTATTTTGATATTTTTAATATCTGTTGGTGCTTTATAAACACCTGCTAAAGAAAGTAAATTTTCTTTATGAAAATCAAGATTTTTCATCTTCATTAATGTTGCATAAGATAGTAGATCTATGCTACTTTCAAATAAATGAACTCTATTACTATTGTTTAAAGAATCTAACCTAAAAGTATAATTTTTATCACTTCCTTTCGCTTCCCTCATAAATCTTGTATCATTTGTAGCTCTACAAAAAGCATATTTTGCATTTTTATCTTTATCGTACCCTACAAAAATAACATTGTGATAATTTTTTTCTTCATAAATCAAATTATTTTTTATACATTCATCAACAATTTCTTTAGCAATTCCTCTTTTCATTAAATATTGTTTTACTTTTTCATAGTTGTTAGCTTTTTGTGGCAAAATTAATTCTTTTACTTGCTTATTTTCTTCATTTTTTTCATTTTCTTCATACTTAATTGGTACTTGAAAATTCATTTTTTCAACTATAATATCAATAGCTTTTTTAAAATTGCATTTATTTTCTTCCATCAAATAATCTGCTGCCGTTTTTCCTCCAATTCCTCTCGAAAACCAATTCCATAGTCCATTACTTATTCTTAAACTATCATGTTTTTTTGTAGTATATGTTCCAGATCCTACTTTAATTAATTCATCAGTTTCATAGTTTTGTAGGTATGTTAATAAATCCATTTCTTTTGCCTTTTTATATATTTCTGGTGGTATATATGACATATTTGTACCTACTTTCTCTAATAAAAATAGTTCTTTCTTCTTAAAAAAAGAGATGTTATATTTAACACCTCTTTTTCTCTAATAATTATTTTCAATTATTAGATTTTTTTATTTTTATTAATATTGTATCTAAGTCAATAAAAAATTCATCATTTACTTTTCTATAACTATTTACTAGAGTTGTATTAATTTTCCAGTTGTTGTTTTCACTGTTTATTTCTATAAATCCATTTTTATAATCAAACTTTATGTTTGCTTTTTTTAGTTCTATTTTAGCATTTAAAGCTTTTTCAAATGTAATTTCTATAGAAGCATTTTGATACATTTCTAAGTTTTTATTTAATTCAGTTTCTTTTATTTTTTGCTTGCAAGAAGATTCTGTTTTTTGACTTTCTTCGATATTTAATTCTTCTTTTAATCTAATTCCATCAAATATACCTAACTTAAAATATTGTTTTGACCAATAAAATAATTCTTCTATATATTTATCACAATATTCTTTCCATTTTTTTTCATATTCTTTCATTTTTTCCGTTGGCAAAAATTCTTTTACCATTGCTATTAGTTCATCTTCTAATTGACCATTTTTATATAATTCTTTTTTTGAATTACTTTTTGCTACATAGTATTCTTCAAATTCTTCTCTTTCATTTTTCCATAATTCTTCAATAATTGAACTCTCTGCAATTTTTTCAAATTTCATTTTCTTTACCTCCTTGCCTTCATATTAATTTTTGTCCATTAAAAATACAAATATGAAAAAAATGATCATTCATAAATTTTATACATTTGACAAACTTACAATTTCTTTATATCTTCAATATTTTATTCATAATCGTTTATATAAAATAAAAGATGCCAATTTTAACATTAACATCTTATTAAAAATACACAACAACTTCTTATAAAGCAGTTCTTCTATTTTATAATTTTTTTATTTAATTATCGCTAGACTCTTTATCGAAAATTTCATTATATTTTTCTTCGCATTTCTTACAAATACTAAAGTCTTTATTTGTCAAAATTTCTTCTTTCTTTCCAGTAACTTCTTGAATACATCTTATATATACTCCCTTTAAATCTTCACTCTTTTCCTTTTCATC
Source organism: uncultured Clostridium sp. (assembly GCA_964620415.1). Classification (GTDB taxonomy): domain Bacteria; phylum Bacillota; class Clostridia; order TANB77; family CAG-508; genus CAG-269. Next base: position 21,219 of record CAZUHD010000006.1, on the reverse strand, counting down.
ATAAACTAAATGAAAAACATTATCTTTTATATTTAGATAATAATTTTTATACATTTTTCTTTTTGATGAAACATTTGACTTATTTTCTAATTTAATGAAATTATCTTCATCTTTCATTGATATATCCTCAATTTTTCTGTCACTTCCATCAAAATAGTTAATTTTATGATTTTCTTGAATATTGTAACAAAATTTACATCCACATATTTTTTCTTTTTTATCCATAGATTCATATTCAAATAATACTCCAAATGGCACAATATCTTTTTTGAACATATATACTGGTGTAACTTTATATATAATTTTTCTCTCATTTTGTTCTATTTTATTTGCAATGTCATCTTCTATTCTCTTCATAGCTCCATTATTCAAATTTTCAGTTCCAATAAAAATATTATTAAAATCTGGAAATTTTGCTGATAGATGATAAGCAATAATATGACATTTTTGAAAAATTCCTATATTATTACCATTTTTATCATTGTTTTTTCCAACTATTTTCTCATAATTAATCGGATTAGGGTATTCAATATTTTTACTAGAATATCTAGCTATTGTTCTTTTACTCAAAATAGCTACTGCTTCTCCACTTTTCCCAAATTTATTAGCATCTGTATAGTGTGGTCTTCCTTCTTTTACCTCATAATCTTCTTGTTTAAATGTAAATGGAATATTGTTATTAACTTCTATTTCATCAAATTTTGTTTGAAAATCTTTATCATTAATAATATTTTTCAATTTATCTTTTAATATGTTTGATTCTTCTATTATCATTCTATCTTCCTACCTAAAATAATTATAAATTAATTTTCCAATAACCGTTTTTGTTTGCACCAATTCTTTCTAACAATCTAAATATATTGCTTTCTTAATAAATCATTTACATTATATCATATCTCATTATTCATTTCATTAAAAAATGTAATTTTATAATTATTTTTTATATATCACGATCTCCTTTATCTTTATCACTTTTCTCTTGTTCTTCATCTTCATTAGATGTATCTAGCACTTGATTTTCCTTTTCATTTATATTTAGAGAAATATTAATTTTATCAAGTTCTTGCATTTTTTCTTTTAGCTCATCTTCTTTTAAAAATGGTTTTTGAACCTCCTCTTTTGCAACTTCTAACTGTTTCTTTATATCTTCAATTTCCTGTTTATCATCATTTATATAAGAATCAAAATCACTTAAACTATTATCAATTCTTCTAATATTTCCGTAAACATCACTTCCTAAATGGATTTCTCTATTAGTTTTGTTTCTAATATTAAGTGTAAAATCTCTTGATAAAGAATCAAAACCCAATTCTAACTTAAAACCTCTATATTCTCCAATACTTTCTACCTCTTTAGTTTGTTTTTCTGAACAAGCTTTTAATAAAGCCTTACCTGCTTGTTCTTTATCATCATACTCAATTCCTTTTATTATCATTTTAGAAAATCCATCTTCATTTGGTATTGTATTTTCCTCTAAATGTTTTTTATCATATTCATGAGCTTTTACACTTTCTTCCAGTTCTTTTATTTTTTGAGGATATACTTTTGTTATTTTATCTTCCAAATCATAAATTTGACTTAAATGATTTTGTTTTAGAATTTTTAGTTTTGATACTTCTGCATCTAATTCTGTTTTTCTTAAAATATCCTTATTTCCTGTTGCTAAAGCTTTTATTTCTCCATAAGACAATGCTTTTTCATCAACATCTTCCATTGTACGAACTGGCGTTTTTGAAGTCATAATTTGTGAAATAAATTTTTGCTTTGTTTCAACCCCTTGAAACATATAGGCATCAAAAGTCTTTTCTGTTACATAAGTGTAAATGTGAACTTTTGGATTTTTATTTCCCTGTCTAACTCCTCTACCGTTTCTCTGAGTTAAATCTGCTGGTCGCCATGGACAGTCTAAATGATGAAGTGCTATAATTTTATCTTGCACATTCGTACCTGCCCCCATTTTACTTGTACTACCTATTAAAACTCTTACTTTGCCTTTTCGTACTTTGCTAAATAATTCTTTCTTTTTGCTTTCATTATCTGCATCATGAATAAATGCAACTTCATCTTCTGGTATTCCTTTGGCTATTAGTTTTCTTTTTAGATCAGTATAAACATCTGTAAATGGTCTATCTTTTAATTTCCAAACCCCATCTATCAATTCTTTTTCATAAGGATTATCTTCGGCACCTAAAATTCGTGGGGTTGATAAATCACAAAATACAAGTTGTGTTAATTTATCTTCCTTATTTTCTTCCCATATTTCATAAATATTTTTTGCCGCAGCATTTATCTTGCTATCATCAAAATCTCCTAGGTCTTCATTCGCCAATCTTTGGTCTAAAGCTAGTTTCCTACCTTCATTAGTTATTTTTAGCATATTATCCTCACTAGGATCGACTGCTCCATTTCTTATTGCTTCAGCTCTTTCTCCCAGTCCTTTTACCATCTCTTGTTGTATTTCGCTTGGTTTTACAAATATATTGTGTTCTTCTACTTCTGGAGTTGGTAAATTTAAAGTATCAGCTGTTTGAATATCAGCAACTTCTTTAAACATAGCCATAAGTTCTGGCAAATTGTGAAATCTTGCAAATCTTGTTCTTGCTCTATACCCTGTACCCTCAGGTGCAAGTTCCATTGCCGTTATTGTCTCTCCAAATATAGATGCCCAGTTATCAAAGTTTTGAAGTTTAGCCTTTTGTAAATCCTCATATTGTAAATATCGTTGCATAGTGTAAAGTTCTGCCATCGAATTACTCACAGGAGTTCCTGTTGCAAATACTACACCTTTACCGACCTGTTATTTCATCAAGATAACGACATTTCATAAATAGATCACTACTTTTTTGAGCTTCTGTTTGTGCTATTCCACTTACATTGTGCATTTTTGTATATAAAAACAAATTCTTATAATTATGTGCCTCATCTACGAATAACTTATCTACTCCGTAATTGTTCAAATGTTATAACATCATCTTTTCTATCTTGGTTATTTAATTTTTCTAGTTTATTTTCTAATTGCTTTCTCGTTTTCTCCATTTGCTTAATGGTAAAGTTCTCTGCTTTTTCTGATTTAGCATCATCAATAGCATTTAATATTTGTTCTATTTGTTCTTCTATCAAATATCTTTGTCTTTCTATTGACATTGGTATTTTTTCAAACTGAGAATGTCCAATAATAATTGCATCAAAATCTCCTGTTGCAATACGAGATACAAATTTCTTTCTATTAGCCATTGCGAAGTCTTTTTTAGTAGCCACCATTATATTTGCTGATGGATAAAGCTGTAAAAACTCTGCTGCAAATTGCTCTATAATGTGATTTGGAACAACAAAAAGCGACTTGTTACAAAGTCCAAGTCGTTTACTTTCCATTGCTCCAGCTACCATTTCAAATGTTTTTCCTGCTCCTACCTCGTGAGCAAGTAATGTGTTTTTTCCATACAATATATGAGCAATAGCATTTTGTTGATGTGTTCGTAAAGTTATTTCTGGATTCATTCCTACAAAATTTAAATGGCTTCCATCATACTCTCGTGGGCGAATACTATTAAATTTATCATTATATAACTTAACTAAATTCTCTCGTCTTTCTTGATCTTTCCATATCCAATCTTGAAATGCTTGTTTTATTTCTTCTTGTCTTGCTTGAGCAATAGCTGTTTCTTTTCCATTAAAGACTCTTTCATTTTTTCCATCTGCATTTGTTATAGTATCAAATATCTTAATATCTTTTAAATTAAGTGTCTTTTCAATAATTTCATAAGCATTAAGTCTGTTTGTACCGTAAGTCTTATTTACTTTTACATTTGCATAATCGTAATTCTTATGAGTTATATACCATTGTGAATTATATTCGCTAAATTTCGTTTTTATATCCATTTTTGCCATATTTGAAGTATCCAATAATTCATACATAAATTGATCTATTACTTCTGTTGGTATCCATGTTGCTCCTAACCTTATCCCTATTTCTGTTGCTGTTAAATCTTCTGGTTGTACTTCTTTTAAAGCCTCTACATTTATTTTAAATTCAGGATGTGTTTCTACTAAAGATTCAGCAAGTTGTAATTTTTCTCTTACATTACCACTTAAATATTCATCTGCTGTTTGATATTTACCATCTTCCATTGGTACTTTAAAAATCACACCCTGTAATTCATTTACAAGTTCATCTTGGGTTTTTCCAGAAAGTTTAGACATATATTCTAAATCAACAGTTGCTTTCTCTGATAAAGATACAATAAGTGCCTCATTTGCTGTATCAACACTGGTGATTTCCTTATATGCTTTTATTGTTCTTTTTGAGAACATATCTGCTTTTCGTATAAATTTACCATCACTATCTAATACTTCTAATGAGCAAAGCAAATAATAACTACTATCTTCTTCAAAAGCTAAACGATTTCCCCTACTATTGATTAATCCATATTTTTTCACAAAGTTGTCATATTCTCTATTTAATTTTTCTTGAGCTAGTTTTATATTTTCTTCTGGAAAATCCTCTGTTTGTAGTTCTATTAAATTTCTTACTGTATCTCGTAGTTCTATCATTCCTTTTATTCTATTTGTAGTTGTAATAGGCAAATCTTGTTCTATCATTACACTATTTTCTCTAAAATAAAGTTTTCCATTTACTAACGTATATGATAAATTTTTTGTATTTGGCTCTGCTGGTATTGTATTTGTTTCTTCTTCCTCTATATCTCCATATTCAAAATCTTCTATATCTGCTTTAATGTCTTGTATTGCCTCATTTAATAATGTTGATAGTTCTATGCCCTCATAAGGTTTACAAGTAGAATCTTCTCTACCGTATTGCATTTTATCCATTTCCATATTACCTAAAACCATATTAGGATTATCTACAAAATACTTGTTCATAACAATTCCATTTTTGTCTGTATCAAGATTTATCCAGTCAGGCATAATATCAGTCATATTTTCTCTTTTTTTCAAAAATAAAATATCAGATGTTGCTTTTGTTCCAGCATTTTTAGTAAAGGTATTGTTTGGTAATCTTATAGCACCAATTAGATCTGCTCTTTGTGCTATATATCTTCTAACTTGTGAATTTTGCTTGTCCATTGTGCCTTTTGAAGTTATAAAAGCTACAATTCCTCTTGGTCTTACTTTATCTAATGTTTTAGCAAAAAAATAATCATGGATTAAAAATTTATACTTATTGTATCTTTTATCCATGATCTTAAATTCTCCAAATGGCACATTTCCAACTGCTACATCAAAAAAACTATCTGGCAAATCAACTTTTTCATATCCTTGTACTGCTATTGTTGACTTTTGATATAATTGCTGTGCTATCCTACCACTTAAACTATCTTTTTCAATTCCATATATCTTACAATTTTCTAATTCCTGTGGTATCATTCCTAAAAAATTTCCAACACCACAAGCTGGCTCTAAAATATTTGCTTGTTTTAGTCCCATATTCTGTAATGCTTGATAAATAGCATTTATTACAACAGGAGGTGTATAAAAAGCTGTTAATGTTGATTCTCTAGCTTGAGAATATTCCTCATCAGTCAATAATTCCTGCAATTCTTTATATTCTTTACTCCATTCTGGTTTATTCTCATTAAAAACATCTGCTATTCCTCCCCACCCAACATATTGAGATAGTTTTATTTGTTCTTCAGGAGTAGCATATCTATTTTCTTCTTCACATTTCTTTAATATTTTTATTGCCTCAATATTTCTTGCATATTTTTCCTTTTGTCCACCTACTCCTAAATCATTGTCTGTTATTTTAAAATTATTTCTATTAACTTCTGGTATTTCTGGATGTAAAATATAATCTTGTATTTTTCTTTTAGTTTTTACAGTATTAGATACTATTTTTGGTATTTCTGCTATATTGGCTTCTTGTTCTATCTTTTCTTCTTTTAGTTCGTTTCTTTCATTTTGATAATATAAATTTTCAAATGTTAAGATGCTTTCCTCTCTAAATATAGGGTAATTTATTTGTAAATCTAATAAGCTTATTGTATCTTTTTCTAAATTTATTTTATCAATCTTGTATTTTTTTTCTGATTCTAAATAAACTATATCTCCTACTTTATATGGTTTTTCTTCTGGAATTTCTTTTTTTATACTTTCTTTTTCTTTTGTTTGTGCATAATCAATAAATAATCTCGTAAACTCATTCCAGTCAAGAGAATATTTACTATTATCGTCATAAAGTTCAATATCTATTGAATTTTCTGTGATAGCAAAATGTCCTTCTGTAGAGCTAAATACCCCAAAGTCATTTTCATAATATTCACAACTATCTCGTAGCATCTGCATTTTATCATCAAAAGTTTTAGCATTATCTGATAACAAATTCATATCAATATTCTGAAAAGATATTATAATTTCAAATAACTTTGACAATTTATCTACACCAATTTTTTCTTTTAGTTCTTCTATTTGGGCTTTTTCTCTTGAATTTTCATTTATAAGATATTTTATATATCCTATTGGCTCAATTGTTGCTATTTTTGATACATTATCTTGTATAACTGCATGATCTTCATCATCTTCATGTTCTTCAATATCTATTACAGTATAAAATTTATTATCATATATAAGTTCTTTATTGATTACTTCTTGTTTTTCTACTTGTCTAGCCTGTTGTAATCTATTCTGTATTCTTGTTTCATCATTACCTATAAATTGTAAATCATAATCATCTAACTCATTATTTAAATATTTTAAAGCTTCTACAATAGAATAATAATTATCATTTATTCCAATTTCATCTATTTTGCCATTACCGTTTATACTTATTCCAAAATCAGTTATTTCATATTTATTAAATATATTTTCAAAGAATGTTTTTAAATCTTCATTATCTTCTATAATTTCGGCTTTATTTTGTTCTATTTGTACATTTTCAACTGCAACGATTAAATGGTCATTAGCTGGATTTTCTTTTACTTTCTTTTCAAATTCTTTAAAATCCATTTGCTGTGTTAATAGTGGAAAGTTAGAATCATATAAAGTAACAACATTATTATCAATAGACGTAAGCTCATATTCATCTCTACCAATATAAATTTTATCTCCAAGATGATATTCATAATGTGGTATTCTATTCTCTAATATTGAAATTAAATCTTGTATTTCTTTCTTTTGATCATCAGTATAATCTGCATTATTTAACTTATCTTTTAAAGCATTCGTATAGTCTGCTACATTTTGATTGTCATTTATATCGGCTTTTACAATTTCAATATTTTGTTCATCAGTATTTAATGCTTTGCTATCATCTGAATAATTATATAATTCAAATGGTTTTACAAATGAATATACTTTTTTAGCAAGTTCATTTTCTTCGCTTTTTTCTGTTTCTTCAAACTTTTTTTCTGCCTCTCGTAATCTTCTTGCTTGTTCTCGTTCTTCAAGCCACTTCGGATATTCTTCTAGTTCTTTTGGATTAAGGTATCTATCTAGTCTTATCAGTTCTTCTACTCTCTTTTCAATATAATTCCAATTAAATAATTTTTCTCTTGCACTTTCTCCAAAATAACCTCTATTAAATTTTATTCCTTTTGCATCATGCCAAGCTCCAATCCCAGAGCCTCTAAAAACTGATGAACTTCCACCATCGCCATATAAATTTTTTAAAAACTTTATATTTTCTTCACTTGATAAACTTTCTCTAAAATACGTATATATACTGAATTTTAAATCTTGATGTCCTTCTTGCAAAAATTTATCTACAAATTCTTGTGTAAATTCAAAATCTACTTTTTCTTTGCTTCCTTCTTCAATTAAGTTTTTTTGTTCACTTTCACTTATTGGCTTTTCATGTCTGTCTATTAATTGATGTAAAAGTATCATCGCTTCATAATGATAAGTTAAGTCTGACCATGTTAAAAAACTTTCAGCTTTTTCTTTATTTTTTGATATTGGAGATATAAATTCATTTTCTTTAAATAATACACCATTTTCAAATTTTTCATATCCAAATCTTTCATTATCAATAATCAATTCTGTATATTCACTATTAAATATGTTTTTTAAATATACAGCTCTTTTAGATATGTCTTTTTCTTTATTAAAATATTCTATTATTTCACTATTACGTTTTGTTAAATATGTTGTTGCAGCAAGAATCTGATTTATCTTTTCATCTACAACAACATAACCCACATTCTTTTCTTTTTTATATTCTGTTAAACGAATATTATTTCTTTCTCCACTATCTCCTCCGCCGTTGCTTTCAAGTTGTTCATTAGCTGTACCCACTTCATTTGGTTGTTTTCTTTCATCTTCTCGTCTATTTTCTCCTGTTTCGCCATTTGTTTCACTATTTCTTCTACTCTCTCGCTCGCTGTTTTTTGTATTTCTGTCAAGTGAGCTGCTAATTTCATTTCCATTTTCAATATAATTAGTTCTGCTTTCTTGTATTCCTTGAGATAGTTCAATCTCATTCTTGCGTATTTCCCTGTTGGAATTTTCTCCTTCTCCATTACGAGATTCGGTATATTGTAATCCCCTACTTGTTTGTATTCTATTTTTTCCATTTTCAATTCCTCCTTTATTTATATTTTCAGTATCAGCATATACTTCTTTATTGTCATTTTCAAATGTGTGATTTTTCTTTTTTTCATTTTTTTGTAAAGTTAAAACTGTTTTTGCAATTTCTCTTAACCCCATTTCTGCCATATCACTTACTGCTGTACCGAAAATATTTAATATTCTAGGGTTGTCTAAATATTCAATAAGTGTAATATCTTCTTTTGATACCTCACTCCTTGCATTTATTCCGCACCTCGTAAACATTATATGGTCAACACTAGACATTATTGCAACTTTTACTATTGTTTCTATTTCTTCATCTGACATATTTCCTAATTTTGTTCCAACTTTATATTTTTGTATTGATTCCATATAGTCTTGCAAGTTATCTTCAACAATATTATAAGATGCTAATCTTATAGCTTTTATTAGAGATTTATCCTCATCATATTCATTAAATATTGGTCCAAAACTTCTTTCTAAAGCATCTATTATTTCTTGTTCATACTTTGGTTTTATATCCCATAACTTATATTCAGTATTGTTGTAATTATGTGTATCTGCTATATCAAACACCATTCTAAAAGGATATAGACTATCTTCATCTTTTGAAAATACAAATATACCATTTGCCCCTTTATTTACCCATCTTCGTAGTTTTCTATTCCATTCGCCTATCTCAGCACATGCTCTTGCATCTGGTCTTTGTGCATATATAAGAATTTGGTCATCAAAACTATACTTAAAGTTCCAAGCACAACTATCTAAGAAGGATTGCCAATTATCTACATTTTTTATTACTTCATTTAGTGTTTCACTATAAAGTTTTCTTGTTTCTAAAATCTTTCCCAATATAGCACCTCCCAGTTATAATTATTTTCTTTTCATCAACTCAGTATAATCTTTTTCTATTTCTAAAGCATCTAAAGCCGAAAGTAATAATACTATTAACTCTGATGCCTCTTTTGGATATAGTGCTATATCTATAATTGATATTTCTCCATCTTCATCTTTTTGAGGAATAGAATACTTCAATAATAATTCTTTTAAATGACTTGCCTTTTCTTTCCAACTCTCTGTTATAATATTCTCTTCTTGAAAAGACAATATTGTCATCAATTTATTAAAATTTCCTTTATTTACAGTAAATGTTACTGACGGTTTCCTATATTGTTCTATCATTTTTGTTTTCACTCTCCTCACATAGATCTTTACCAGCTAAAAATTCTATAATTTTTCTTTTAGTTACTGCGTTTTTAAGATCCATTACAAGACTTTTTTCAACTGGTGTAAAATCTTTATTTATTTGCTCTAAATTATCCCATTTGATATTTTTTATTTGCTTTGTAGTTGTATAGTTACTCGAAAACAATTTTTCTAATGTTTTTAATATTTGATTAAGTGTATATTTCTGCATTTTTACCTCTTTCTTTTAATAAGTAAAAAGGTAGCATTTCTGCTACCTTTAATACATACTATTTCATTTTATTTTTATTTGTTTAAAGATTTTTTCTTTTTATATTCATGAACTCCAATTCCTATAAGAGAAATTGCTGACATAGCTACTAATGCAATCCATAAAGTCATATTGCTATTATTTCCTGTATTAGGAGTTTCATTTTTTACATTTTCAAATTCAAAACTATATACTCCATCTTCACTTGCATCAATTGCATCACCATTTACAAATACTCCTTTGTCGTTAATTTCTATTTTTATAATTTCATCAGATAAAATATATTCATTTGGAGCTTTTAATTCCTTTAAATAGAAAATTCCGTACTTCAAATCATCAAAAATAACAGTTCCATTTTCTTTATCTGATTCTACTTCTTTTATTAGTTTAGTAGCATTTTCATCTTCATAAATTCCAAAAGTAAAGTTATCTTTTATCACTTCTTTTGTTAATGAATCTATTTTTACTAATCTAACATCTGTTAAAATTGGCATATCTTTCATTTCAATTGCTTGAGTTTCTTTATCACTTGTTACTGTAAATTCAATACTTTCTGCAATTTCATAACCATAAGGAGTTGCTTTTTCTGTTAAAGTATAAGTTTTTCCTTCTTCTAAACCTTTTACATGATGTGGCTCTTTACCAGAAACCCATTTATCAATTTCATTTCCTTCCTCATCTGTTACTACAAGTTCTGCACCTTCTAATTCTTCACCAGTTGTTAAATCCGTTTTTGTAACTTCAATGATTTTATCAATCATTTCTACTTTTTGATTTTCTTTTTCTTCACTTACTGTAAATTCAATATCCATTGCTTTGACATATCCTTCTACTGCTATCTCTTCGTGTAAAATATATGTTTTGCCTTCTGTCAAGCCATTTACTTTATGAGGTTCTTTCTTTGAAATCCATTCATCAACAATATTTCCTTCTTCGTCAATTACTTGTAGTTTTGCTCCCTCAATTTCTTCACCTGCAATATCTAATTTTGATACTTCAACTATTTTATCAATCATTTCTATCTTTTGATTTTCTTTATCACTTGTTACTGTAAATTCTATATCGGTAGCTTTTACATAACCATCTACTGCTATTTCTTCATGTAGTCTATATGTTTCATTTTCTACTAAGCCATTTATTCTATGTGGTTCTTTAGAAGATACCCATTCATCTACTAAGTTATTGTCTTTGTCGAATACCTGCATTTTTGCACCTTCTAGTTCATTACCATCAATATCAACTTTTGTCATTTCAACAACTTTATCAATTAATTCTATTTCTAAGTTTGTTTCATTGTTTGGTACTGTAAATTCAACATCTGCTGCTCTTACATATCCTTCTGGAACTTCTACCTCTCTTAAAATATATGTTTCATTCTCTTTTAAACCTGATACGATATGAGTTGTTCCATCAGTAACCCATTCATCAATTACATTTCCTTCTTTATCAATAACTTGTAATTTTGCACCTTCTATTAGATTACCGTCAACATCTGTTTTATTTACTTTTACTTGTTCATCTGCAATTTTTACAATTTGTGTTGTTTTATCTTCTGTAACTTTAAATTCTCTTTCTGCAATTAAAACATATTTATCTGGAGCCACTTTTTCATATATTTTATAAGTTTTTCCTTCCTCTAAACCTTTAATGTAATGTTCCTCTAAAGTAGAAGTCCATTCATCTAAGATGTTTCCTTCTTCATCTGTAATATATAATTCTGCACCTTCTATTGGATTTCCTTCAACATCTGTTTTTAGAATTGCTACTTTTTTATCTACCATTTCTACTTCAAGATTTGTTTTATCACTTGGAACTGTAAATTCAACATCTGCTGCTTTTACATAAGGGTCTGGAACTTTTACTTCTTGTAAAATGTATGTTTTTCCTTCTTCTAAGCCTTTTACATAGTGAATATTGCCATCTGTAGTCCAACTGTCAACAATATTTCCTTCTTCATCTACGACTTGTAATTTTGCTCCAATAACAACTTCGCCATCAGAGTCTATCTTATTGACTGATACTTGTTCATCTTTCATTTGAACTTTTTGCATATCAGCACTATTCTCTACAGTAAATTTGACATCTTTTGCTTTGACATAGCCTTCTGCTGCTATCTCTTCGTGTAAAGTATATTCATGATCTACGATTAACCCTTCTATTGTATGAGGTTCTTTCTTTGAAATCCATTCATCAACAATATTTCCTTCTTCATCAATTACTTGTAGTTTTGCACCTACAACTTCGTTTTCTCCAGTAATATCTGCTTTAGATAGTTCTACTAATGTTGTTTGATTTTCTATATCTTTTTCAACAACATATTCTTTTGTTTTTGTATCAGTTTGTTCAAATGTTACTTCATAAACTTCACTATTTAACACAGTTCCATCTAAGAAACTGATTTCTTGTAAAATATAAGAACCCATTGGAAGTTCACTTATTTCTAAATGTCCTTCTGCATCGACATTATATTCTCCAATTGTTTCTCCTTTTTTGTAAATTACAGAACCATCAGCATAATCAATAATGTCCTCATTTGCTTTAAGTCTAAACTTAATTGAACTTAAATCACTTGTATCTATTAAAGATTTATCTACATCTTCTTTTAATATAACTGATTTATCTACAACTAGCTTTCCTGTTGGTTGTTCATTTTCAGCTTCAACAGTTATCCAAGCATCCCAGTTTAAATCATATTCTACAGACTCGTTCATACTATTAACATAGAAAATTAAATTATCTTCTAATTCGTTAAATCCTTGTGGAATTACTTTCTCAACCAATCTATATGTGCCTGCATCTAAAGGTGTTTCTGTTTCACATATTCCGTTCTCGTCTGTTGTCCATTCTCTGTAATACTTAGAACCTACTTTACATTGAACTAAATTCCACTCTCTTGTAGCTTTATCATATTTATATAATTCAAAAGTAGCGTTTGAATATGTTACAACTTTTCCTGTTTTCTTATCTTTCTTTACCATCTTAATATAAGCAGTAAAAGGGCTATCGTTTGCAATAACTTCTTTTATTACTCCATCAGAGTTTTCATCTATTGTAACTGTAAATTCTTCAACTCTATTTATATCTGAATCTGGTACATAAGTTTCTGAAACAACATATTTTCCATAAGCAAGAAAATCTGATATTCCGTGTCCATCTAGGTCAGTTTCAAAAGTACACCATTCATCTTCTGCAAATTCATCAATATGTTCATAAGCTTCATCAAAACTTCCATAGTATTTTACATATTTTTCAAGAATTGCAGTAAACTGTGCTTTATCCACAACTGGTGCAACTTGGTTCATATCTGTAGATACTTTAATTAATTCAAATTTAGCTCTTTCTACTTGTTCTTTAACGGTTTGTGATACATCTATATCAGCAGTATATTGATCTATATAGTCAACACTAAAATTATATGTTGTTGTATCTGGTAAATATCCTGATTTTGGAAGTGAAGTTTCTCTTAAATAATATTCTCCCATAGGAAGTCCTTTTAACTTACTTCCACTAATAGTTAAAGAAACTCCATCTGCATTATTTAAAATTTTAACTGTAGGTGTTCCTGTTGCATCAAATGTGAATTGTGCGATTTCGTCATCTTGATTATAGTAAGTTACTGTCTTTGCATAATTCGTTATTGCTTTACTAGCATATAAAGTGTAGACTGCACCTGAAAATGTTGCATCTCCGTGATGATACGTTCCATCTGGTCTTATTTCATTTCCTGTTAGTACATCTGCTTTTTTAACATCAATTACTCCAGTTGGTTCATCATTAGCGATTGTTGTAGAATCAAATACAACAGCAGTATTTTCATCTGCATATCTTAATTCTACTTCTTTTGATTCTGTATTTAATAAATAACCTGTTGGTGAATAGTTTTCTGTTACTAAATATTTTCCAAGATGTAAATTTTCAAGACTGCCTGTTCCGTCTGTTGTATTTTCAATAGTTCCTACTTCATCACCTGCATGAAAATATGTTACTGTACCTAGCTTATTTTTAATATCTTCTGCTGCTGTAACAATAAACTTCGCATTTGGTACTTTATCACCGTTTTTATTTGTCTTTGTTACTGTAATTTTTCCAGTTGGTTCATAATTTATAATTTCTCCTAAATCAACAAGTATTGTTTCTGTGTTTGCATCAACAAAGTCTATACTAAATGTATATTTTTTGTCATTTGCTAGATAACCATTAGGAGTTGCAAATTCTTTTAAATAGTATCTTCCTAGTTTTAGATTGTCTATTCTTCCAATTCCATCTTCATCTGTTATAATAGAGCGTATTTTTTGATCTTTAGTATAATATGTGATAGAGCCATCAACATTTGTTATATTTTCATCTGCAAATAATTCAAATTCAACACCTGCTAAACCATCTCCATTGTCATTTACTTTCTTAAATTGTAATTCTCCAGTAGGTTCTACATTTGAAATTTCTCCTATGTCGATTTCAGAAGTTTCTTCTGTAAGAGTAACTTCATGAGGTGTTGTATCCAATATATACCCTGTTGGAACTGATTTTTCAACTACTTGATATTTTCCTAAAGGTAGGTTTTCTATTGAACCTATCCCATCTGCTCCAGTCGTAATTGTTCCTACTTCATCTCCCTTATGATATGATGCAGAAGATGATGTTATATCTTCACCTGCAATTACACTAAATGTTGCTCCTTGAAGTCCTGTACCTGATTCACTTACTTTCTTTAATAGTATTTTTCCTCCTGTTGCAGAAACATTTACTTTAAAATACATTGGATAGATGAAGTTCGTATAAAACATGTCCTGAACACTTGAAGATATGAATGCTATATAGATATTTGTATTTCCCTCATCATAATTTTGCCCATCTGGGGTTAGTGCATAAATATTAGATTCGCTGCTATCAAAATTAACACTTGTTACTTTATTTGCTTTTATTGAAAGTGTATTTGATTTATTAGTATGTGAGAAAGTTACTCCGTCTTTTTCAACAGAAAAATCTCCAAACTTCTCAAACCAAGAATTTTCAAGATTATAGGTTTCGCCAACATTAACCTTAACATCATTCCAAGTTTTTATCGTACTCCAATTAGTGAATCCTTCATCATCGCTGTATGAACAGCCGTAATATTCGCAACACCTGTCAATTGCATCTTGCCTCCATGCCTCCCATGAATTTTTTGTAAGCCATGAAGATTTCCATATACCTGAAATTGGATATTTTGTATCGAACTCAGATGAGGCTACTGTCCAGCACATTTGCTGAGAAGCAATTGCCGTTTTCCATGCCTCATCAGATGTTGGAACTCCAGTACCATATTTTAAAACATGTCCAAAATAAATTAACAATGAAAGTGATTTTAAATTTTCATCAACCCTTGTTGTATAATCTGAACCATAGTAATATTCCTTTCCTGTAGGCGAACGTTTCGAGTATTCCATACAATAGACTAATGACGTAACGCCACCTGTCGTCATATAGTGCATCTCATGTCCGAAGCGTGCATAAGAGCCGTCTACTACTCCAAATTTTGCAGAAGAGTTAAGTCCAGTAATTGATCCTAAATTACTTGCTGGCATAATACCGTTATCTTCACTATCTGGCACCATGATTATTTTATTATCATTAGTTTTTTCTACTTCTTCTTTTGAAATTATCTGTACGATTTTATTTAATTCTTCTTTTGTTTTATTTGCAAATTCAAATATTATTTTATCTGCCTTTTCATCAACATCTATTTCAATTCCGTTTTCTGTTATTACACCATAATAAACTGTTGTTCCTTCATCACATAATTTTTGAATATCAGAATATGATGTTGGAACGATTTTTATTTCATTATTCACATTTATTAGTATAGCAACTTTTTCTCCAACTGAAAAATCTGATATTTCAATAGGCATTACAATATGAGTAATATCAGAATTAACATCATCTGTTTTTATATTTTCTTCTGTTTCATTTACTATCTCATCATCATTAACCACATCTTCTGTTTCTGTTGTAGCATAAACTTCAGAGCTAAATAAAATTAAATCAGAAAAAATTGGCATCACCAAAATAATAAATGCCAAAATAACACATAATGATTTTTTAAGCTTATATATCATATTAACCTCCTTACGATTTATATTTATTTCTAATAATTGTTAAAGTTCAATAAGAATAATTATTAATAAAAAGTTAGATTGTGATTTTTATAAACTATTTTATTACTGAACTGTAACACTAATCTTTTGTTTTCATTTTTTGTCATTTCACCTAATACTGTATTTATCAACAACAATGTTATTAAAAAGAATCTCATCATCTGTAAAAAAACTTCTAGATTTAGGTATATTTTTTCGATGGAAATTATTTTTTTAATATATTGTATATTTACCTAGCCATATCTCGTTGTTTTTGTATTTGCATCTGTCTATCATGATGTTCCTGTACACACTTAAATAAAAAATCTTCTACTTCTTTAGCTGTTACAACATTTCTAGGGAGATATTTTTCAAATCTTTCATAATTAATATTATATTTTTCTTTTTGATTTGGTTTTTGTTCTCCCATAATTTCTTCTATTTTTTCTGCTGTTAAATTTCCAGATTGACTTAATTTTTTTAAATGAATAGCTTGTGCTTGAGATGGTGTTGATTGATACATATCTATACAACTTGATAGAATATATTGTTCTTCCTTTTTTAAATATGAAATTTCAACTGCTGGGCTAAATCCTATCTTTCCTATATCTACCATATCAAGTAATTCTTTTGTTAGCTCAGTTAATCTTATATATCTTTGAATTTGATTTCTACTTTCCCCAGATGCTTTTGCAATTTTTTCATCAGTTCTTAACTTTGTCCCAATTTGGGACGAAGTTAAATCATTTCGTTCGCCTTGGTGTTTTAATGCTTCCATTTTCATTTTATAAGCATAAGCTTTTTCACTTGGCAATACTTTTTCTCTTTGTATATTGCTATCTACCATTAAAATAGTCGCCTCATCTTTTGTTAAATCTCTAACAATGGCTGGTATTTCTTTTAATCCTAAAATTTCACTTGCTAATTTTCTTCTATGTCCAGAAATCATTTCATAACCGCCATTTTCTTTTTTTCTCACAATTACTGGTTGCTTTATTCCTCCTTCTTTAATACTCTCTTTCATTAATTCCAATTCTTCATCATCTTGAATTTTATAAGGGTGGTTAGGAAAGTTAGATATATCACTTATAGGAAGCATTACAACTGTTTCTGTCTTTCCTTTGTTTGTGCTTATCTTAAATAAGCTATCTGCACTTGGTATCTCTATTTTTAAATCTTTCGCTATCTTTTAACACCTCCTTCAAAAAATCTTCATATGCTATTGCTGGTTTGCTTGATTTGTCATAAGCATATATGCTTTTTCCCTCTGTGGTACATTCTGCAACTTTCGTTCCAATTGGAATTATGGTTTTGTAAATGTTTAGAATGCTACCATAATTACTTTTCAAAGTATCAACAGTAGCTCTTGCTAATCTCGTTTGCATATCTGCAATAGTCAATAAAACTCCATCTATTTTTAATTTAGGATTTATTACTGCTCGTACTTTATCTATTGTTTGCACTAATTGTGTCATACCTTTTAATGGTAAATATTGTGCTTGTACTGGTATTATTACACTATCTGATGCTGCAAGAGCATTTATTGTTAATAACCCTAAAGATGGATTACAGTCAATAATAATATACTCATAATCATCTTTTATTTTATTAATGTATTGTGATAAAACATATTCTCTATTAATTTCTGACACTAAAGCTGTTTCTAATGCTCCTAATTCAATATTGGCTGGAACAAGTTTAATGTTTTCATCATTTGTTATAATTGCCTCATTTTTATCAAATGGTATTTCATTTATTGTTTTTTCTAATAGAGATTTTATTGTTATTTCCATATTATCTGGATTTTTAAATCCTAATGATGTTGTTAAATCTCCCTGTGGATCAAAATCTATTAGCAATACTTTTTTATCTTTTCGCACAAGCCCTGCCCCTAAATTTACAGCAGTTGTCGTTTTACCAACTCCACCCTTTTGATTAGCGATCGCTATTACTTTACACTTTGACATTTTAACCTCCTTTCTAAAAAAATTACTTTTACTCATTTAAGTAAAAGCTAAGTAAAATGAGCTGATACACTTATCAGCTCATGCCTCTAATTTATCGTTCTAAATTCTTTGTCGATTTTTCTTTACTTTCAATCTCATCTCTTTCTTTATCTAATTTAGTTTTTGTTTCTGCATAGCCTAAAACAAAAACTAAATTTATAACTTCTCTTTTAACTTGTAATAACTGTTTTTTTAGATTAAGATCATACCTTTCTATTGATTCTTGTATTTTTTCTTCTGTTTGAATTTCTGGAAATATAATTTGATTGTCTACTATTTTCCATTTTTCGTTTCTTAATAAATATCCCATAAAACCTAATTGCCCATCACTATCATATTGATGTAAAATTTCACTATTAAATAAATTGTTTTCATCAAATTTTAAAGCATTTTCTTCCATTTATAATTTCTCCATTTTCTATCTTGATAAATTTTTGTCTTTATTTTGTTTTTTTTCTTGCAATAGTTTGACTTTAGAATAAATATCAAAAGCTTCATCTTCATTAAATTCTTTATCTAATGTAACCTTTCCCCTTTCAATAAAATCTTTAGACAACATAAAATTTCCAGTATCAACAAAATTATATCTTCCGTTTTTGTCTTTTCCAGCATACATTGCTGTAACTGGTTTTACTTCATCTTTAAATATTGGAATATTTACTGTCAAAAACATTCCAACTTCTAATTTGTCTAAATACTCTATTGCTTCATACTGTTTCAATTTATATTCCTCCTTTTTTTATTTTTTGACATAAAAAAATAGCGAATTAATTTAAAAAAATAATTCGCTTTTTAAATATATCTATGTAATTCAATTATTTAACTTAATAATTTTAATAGTAATTCATTTATTGGCTCAGTTACTCCACATTTTCTTAATTGTTCTGTTCTCAAGTCATTCAATGCTCTTATTATTAAATCATACTCATGTTTATCTAATTTTAATTTTATTTTTATTTTTATTTTTTATCTCCCATTTTATACACCAATCTTTTTTTATATTTTGGTATTAGTATAATACAATATTAAAAATAAGTCTATTATATATAAAATAAAATTTAAAAATTTATCTATTTTTGCTATAAAAATGATCGTACTATAAAAGTTTTGTGCAAAAAGAAGTAGGAGTTTTTTTGCATTATCAAATAGTTGTATATACTGCTATTTCAAACATTTAAGCTCCTTTCTTAAGTAGTATTTTACATTGCTTTTATTTTTAATTAATTTATATACAACTCTTAAAAATTAGCCATATTTTCTCAGACAACAAACTATATGCCTAAAATTTTAAAATGGCTTAAAATCGATTCTCGTGCATCGTTTTTTAGCCATTTCTAGCTTTGTATATACTTATATATATGCTAATTTATAGAATTTTAGTGTAACATTATATTTAAAATTATCAGTTTCTAATTCTTAAGTAATGTAAATTTTGTTATATGCAATATTAAAACGCCTTAAAAACGAATTTTAAGACGTTCAATAATATATATGAAGTGTTAAATATAGATTTTTATAATACTTATTTATTATATATAAAAATTTCATAATTAACAAATGTTCGGTTTTTAAAATCATAAATCGAACATTTTGAAATTTTATAAATTTATAAAGTTTAAATTCTATAATTTATAATTATAAATTTTTATGTTTTGTATTTATTTGGTTCGTATTATATTTGAATTATAAATGTATAATATTTTAGTTTTGTAAATTATAATAAAAAAAAAGTAAAATTTCATATTTTAGCTATCTTTAAAAATTAGCCCCTCTCTCCTACCCAAGCCATTTCTGTATATTATTTTTTATTAAATTGCTTGAGAATATTTAATTAAATTTCGTCAACATACAGTTCATCTACAACTGCTACAACTGTGTATTTTTTTAATTTTTGTATGCTTTTTATTTTGTCTAAATTGCTATATTCTAAAATCTGTTCTTTTGACTTTTTATATAAATTTTATATAATTAATTTTAAATAATGAATTATATTATGAAGATTTAATTTGCAAAATTCAATCACATTATAGGTTAATATAAAACTTTATTAATATAATATTAAAATGTCTTAAAATCGATTTTCAGTGCAATAAATAATATAAAATTATTATACAAGTATAAAATAAACTATAAAAAATTTGTAAACAACAAATGTTCGCTTTTTATGTTTGGTTTTTAAAAAAATATAACTTTCCACAAAATGATTTTGCTTAAATTTCAATAAAAATCTTAAAATCAAAATTTTATTATTTTATAATTTTCTATATCATTTATTATTTAATTCAATTTTTATATCTTTAATAAATTCTGGTAAATTAGTAAAGGTTGCAATAACACCTTTATTTGTAAGTACAAAAATATCTTTTGTCTTTCTATCAATTTCTTCTTTTACTGATTTAGGAACTTTAATTGATACTCCTGCTCTCTTATATTCTTCTTCAATATATTTTTCTAAACTTGGGAACATATTTTGAATTAAGAAAACGGCTTTTTTCCAGCTAAATTTCTTACAAAAACGAAGTTATTTGGCTCTATTCTTTTTTTAGACTTGATATCATTATATATTTTTAAGTATTTATCATATTTAGAAGACATCGGAACAAACCATAAAATACTTTTATCTTTTTTATCTCTAAAACAAAAATATGTAGGTCTTTTTGTCCCAACTTCTTTGTTCTCCATTAAATGATATTTTGGATTATATTTTTCAATAAATTCATTTTTTATAAAATTCAATAATTTGCATAATTTTCCTTAAATTATAAAATCAATAAAAAATTATAATAGTACACTTATTGAACATGACGTATGTATGCAAAGTTATATAGATGAGATAATAACAGACTTAGGAAAAGCTTTTAATCTAGATTTTTCTAAGAAATATATGATATTGTCAGAAATTAAAAAAATTTTTTTAATTAAAGAAAAAAATCAAATTAGACAACAAATCAAAAACGAGCAATTCTTACTCTTATGTAAGTTTGCTCGTTTTAACTGTCAAACTCAGGGGCTCTAATTTTATGAATTATATTTTTTAATATAAATTCAAAGTTCCTTTACCTTTTTGAATAGTAATTGTATATCCAGATGAATTATAATCTATTGTCATCACAATTAAATT
>CAZUHD010000005.1:17961-40658 GCA_964620415.1 uncultured Clostridium sp. | reverse complement strand
ATTTATTTTCATATTTTTTTCTATTCTTAATAGAAAAAGCTAAAACACATCAATATTTATTGAAATATGGGATATGATATAATTAAAACGTATTGATAAAACCCGAGTTTGCCACTTGCGTTGTGAATTTTTACCAGAAAATGGTAAATTTAATGGCCGAAAGCTAGTATTTGTACGATTTTTGTATATGCCTATATTTATATACCTACATGAATTTTTTTATTAAACGAAAAATGCACTCAAAGTTAGATGTAGCAATAATTACGGAAAATACGTATATGACTACAATAAAAATCAACTCTTAAAATCCATGAAACCCAGTCATAGTCTGGCTTTGAAGGGTGTTTTTACTTGCATAAAGTGGCAAACTCGGGAGAAAAAGCTAAAACACATCAATATTTATTGAAATATGGGATATGATATAATTAAAACGTATTGATAAAAAATATATAATATGATAGAATACCAATATTAAAATAAAAAGGAGACAATATATGCAGATAATAATTATAATAATACTAATAATGATAAATGCTTTTTTTGCAGCAGCAGAGATTGCTTTTATCTCTTTAAATGATGCAAAAATAGATAAACAAGCTAAGGAGGGGAATAAAAAAGCCAAAAAAATAAAAGAAATGTTAGTAAATCCAAGTAAATTTTTAGCAACAATACAAATAGGAATCACATTTGCAGGATTTTTATCTAGTGCATTTGCCGCAGAATCATTTGCAAGTGAACTAGCACCAATATTAAATAAGGCTGTGCCATCAATAAGTTTAACAGTATGGAATAATATTGCAATTATAGTTATAACAATAATATTATCATATTTTACTTTGATATTTGGAGAATTAGTACCAAAAAGAATTGCTATGAAGAATTGTGAAAAAATAGCTTTTGGATCAATTGGAATAATAAAAGCAATATCAGTAATTACAGCTCCTTTTGTTAAATTTTTAACTTTCTCTACCAATATAATTTCAAAAATGTTTGGGGTATCAGAAACTGAAGATGAAACAGTAACAGAAGAAGAAATTAGAATGATGGTAGATGTTGGAGAAGAAAAAGGAACTATTGAAGAAGAAGAGAAAAACATGATAAATAATGTTTTTGAATTTAATGACAAAGTAGTTTCAGAAATAATGATCCCTAGAACAGAGATATTTGCGTTAGATATAAATATGACTATAGCAGAAGCGATAGAAGAATTATCAGAAGATTTAAGATACAGTAGAGCACCAATATACGAAGACACTATAGAC
Source organism: uncultured Clostridium sp. (assembly GCA_964620415.1). Taxonomy (GTDB): domain Bacteria; phylum Bacillota; class Clostridia; order TANB77; family CAG-508; genus CAG-269. Next base: position 39,396 of record CAZUHD010000005.1, on the reverse strand, counting down.
CAAATTAAAGGTATTGTATATATAAAAGATATTCTATTATCACATAAAAACAAAAATACGAAAATAAAAAGTTTAGTAAAAGAAGCTTATTTTACACCAGAATCAAAGAGTGTAAATGAACTATTTGAAGAATTAAGAAAAAATAGAAAACAGATGGCAATAGTAATTGACGAATATGGTGGTACATCAGGAATTGTAACAATGGAAGACATACTAGAAGAAATTGTTGGGGAAATCTATGACGAATATGACGAAGTTGAAAAAAGAATAGAGCAGGTAGACAAAAACACATTTATATTTGATGGAAGTGTAGCAATATATGAAGTTGAAAGTTGCTTAGATGTGGAAATAGAAGACGGAGATTATGATACTCTTTCAGGATATTTAGTTGAAAAATTAGAAAGAATTCCAACAGAAAAAGATAAAGGAATATCTATTGAAACAGATAAAGTAGTATATAAAATAGAAGATGTAGAAAATAAACATATTATAAAAGTAAAAGCATGTAAATTAGGTGTCCCTGAAAATGAGAAAACAGATGATGACGAGTAAACTTTGAGAAGTAGAGATAGTAAAAATACCATCTCTACTTCTTTTTTATTAATTATTTAGTTTTTCTAAAATTTCATTGACATCTATTCCATGAACCTCGCAAGCTTGTTCAAGAGATTCCATCTGAGATGCAGGACATCCTAAACAATGCATACCTATTTCTAAAAGAATATCTGCCTTTTCAGGAGCTTTTTCTAAAATTTCTCCAATTAATGTGTCTTTATTAAAATTCATAACTAAATTTATATAACATATTTAAAATATATTATAAACTCCTTCCTTAAAAATTTGCTAAAAATATTTTAACATAAATTTCAAAAAAAGTATAGACAAAATCAAAAAAATATGTTAGTATATCGGAAATACAAGGTGGTGAATAGCATAAACAAATTAATTAATTTCTTTTTTATAACATTTATTATAAATTTTTTTGTGACTTTTTATTCAATTTATACTTTTTTAGATTTTGTAATTTTCCAAGATAAGCAAGGACTAAAATTAAATATAAAAAAAGATTCTTTAGACAAGGAGGGAAATAAAAAATAAAAAGATTTATTTTTTGTGCTCTTTTCTTGACAATAGTTTCTTTAGTTTTCTTAAAAATATTGTATCCCATATTTTCTGCATCAGAATTAATAATTACTTATGGATTAAAACCATTTGATATATGTCAAAAAGAACTTCTATGGAAAAATTTGAAAATTGGGTATTGTGTAACATTTATTTGTGCAAATGTAATTTATAGTAACTATATATACAGTAAAATCATAAAATCCATGCAAAATAAGCAAGATAGAAAAAATAAACAAGTAGAAAATTATGCAGAGCCTGATGATCGTATAAAATTAATCATAGGAAATGATATAAAAACAAACCAAGATGTTATACTTCCTGAAACAGGCTTATATCAAAACTTTTTGGTAACAGGAACAATTGGTTCTGGAAAAACAAGTTCTGCAATGTACCCTTTTACAGAGCAGCTCATAAAGTATAATTTTCTAAATCCAAATAAAAAAATAGGTATGCTTATTTTAGATGTAAAAGGAAACTATTATAAGCAAGTAAGGACGTATGTAGAAAAATATAATTTGCTTCAAGATTTAATTGTAATAGAACTAAATTCAAATGTTACTTATAACCCATTAGATAAACCGAATTTAAAGCCAACCGTGCTTGCTAACAGATTAAAAACAATATTAGAACTATTTTCAGAAAACAATTCTGAAAGTTATTGGCTCGACAAGGCAGAGCAAGTAATAGCAGAAGCAATAAAGCTATGTAGGCTTTATAATGATGGATATGTAACATTTAAAGAAATTCACAAATTAGTTACTGTAGAAGGATATTATAAAGAAAAAATTAGTAAATTAAGAGAACTATTTATATCAGGAAAGTTAAATACAGAGCAAATCTATGAATTAAGCACAGCATTGGATTTCTTTCAAAAAGAATTTGATAATTTAGATCAAAGAACTCTTTCAATTTTAAAATCTGAAATTACAAGAATAACCAATACTTTTATATCTGATTATAATGTTTTAAAAACTTTTTGCCCTTCAAGGGAAGAAATTACATTTAAAGGATTTGAAGATGTTGTGAAAAATGGAAAAATCGTTGTTTTAAATATGAATATTGCAGAATATAAGAATTTATCTAAAATAATAGCTGCATATTTAAAAATGGATTTCCAAACAGAAATAATGATGGCATTAAGTAATAATAAAGCAAGAACAACAGCATTTATATGTGATGAATATGCAGAATATGTAACAAAAACAGATAGTGATTTTTTTGCATTAAGCAGAGAAGCAAAATGTATAAATATTGTTAGTACACAAAGTTATTCATCTATAAAAAATACATTAAAAGATGAAACTGCAACAAAAGTAATATGTCAAAACCTAATTAACAAAATTTGGTTTAGAACAGATGATATATTCACAATAGAAGAGGCTCAAAAGCAATTAGGAAAAGAAGAAAAAGAAAGAACCTCAAAAAACATTTCTGAAAATGCTAAATCGACAAAATACAATTATTTTACCAACTCATTAGTAAATAGAGATACCTCTATTTCAGAAAGTTTAAATTTATATACTCAAAGTGAGTATGTCTATGATACTAATTTTTTTACACAAGAACTCAAAACATTTTCAGCATTATGTTTTTTATCTGACGGAAATAAGATAATAAAACCAGGGAAATTAAAAATGTACCCATATTTTTTAAATAAAGGAGAGGATATTAAATGATAAAAAGAAAAAAATTTTATATAAAATTCATAATAATATTTACACTAATACTAATTAATTTTACATTGGTAGGAGGATGTTTAGGAGCAACTACTCCTAAACTGGTAAGCACATTAGAAAGTGCTTTTAAAAGTATAGAATCATGGCTTATAAAACTTGCAACTCCAATGGCAGCAGTTGCTGTTGGCTCAGGGCTTTTTATGCAAAAATTTAGTTTTGGCGATGAGGAAAAAATAAGAACAGGAAAAAAGCTTGTTAAAACATCTTTATTTGCTTATGCGTTTATTTTAGTAATAGATTTAGTTCTATCAGCAATAGAAGCATTAATATAGAATGGAGTAAAAATAATTGGAAAATTCATCAGATATTACAAAAAATATAATAGATACAATAAATACCATATTTAAAACTTTATTTTCATCAATAGATGATAGTTTATATAAGATATTAGATGACTTAGTTTTTGTGAATCAAAATATTTTAGAAGATAAATACTTTGATAAATTGTTTGGAACCTCTACTATAAATGGAATATTATTAGTTGCAAACTCTCTATTAATAGGATTTCTTATATATTATGCAATAAGATTTATGCTATCAAATTTTACATATAGTAGAGTTCAAAACCCAGCACAATTTATTTTTAAATGTATTATTTTTGGTATATGTATGAATTCATCTTTTTTTATAGTAGAGCAAATATTAAAATTAAATTCAAATGTATGTGAATTAATCAAATCAATTGGAGAAGATTTATTTGGGAAAAATATAAGTTTTGCAGAACTAGTTAAAGAAATAAATGCTAATTTATTTACAGAAGATAAGGGCTTAAATATATTTTCTATGGAAGGATTAATTACTGGGACACTCACAATTTCGCTCTTAAATCTTGTTTTTTCTTATTCATTAAGATATATATTAATAAAAGTATTTGTTTTGCTTTCACCATTTGCATTTTTAACATTAACATTAGAAAACACTTCAAATTTTTTTAAGGCATGGCTTAAAAATCTCTTTTCATTATTATTTACCCAAATTATTGTATCAGTGATATTATTACTATTATTCTCAATGGATTATTCTAAAGGAAATTTGATAAATAAAATTATTTATATAGGTGGAATGTATGCTTTAATTAGAGCTAATCACATTGTTAGAGAATTCTTTGGAGGAATTTCAACAAATATTCAAGGAGGACTTGCAAATCTTAAAGGTTTAATAAGATAGGAGGGAATAAATGAACTTTATAATACCACAAAATTATAAATTTAATACAAAAATATTAGGATTAATAGACTATCAAACTGCTATTTTAAATGTTATTTGGGGTGGATTTGTTTTTCTTATCATAAATTTTATATTTAACAGTTTGAATATAAAAATATTTTTGTTTATTGTTTTATGTTTTCCTGTATTAATATTTAGCATTGTTGGAATAAATGGGGAAAATGTAATGAGTGTTATAAATTATGTTGTAAAATTTATAATAAGTCCTAAATTGCTTTTTTATAGTAAATAAAGACACAAATACGATTGTTTTCTTATATATTTAATAAATTTTATTTATTGAAAAAATACAAGTTATGAGATATAATCACTTTGAAGAAGAAAAAAATGGAGATTGGATATGAAAATAGAACAAAATGAAAAATTAGTAATGTTTGAGACAACAGAAATACCAGACATATTCTTTTCAGAATATTTAAATAGTATGCCAGGTGATTTTGTAAAATTATATTTATATTTAATTTTTTTAGCAAAATATAGCGGAGAGATTAATATAAATGACTTATCAAAAAAACTTGCTCTTTCTGTAACTACGATTAATGATGGATTAAATTTTTTAGAAAAAGAAGGTTTTATATTAAGAAATCAAACTGGATTTATAATAATTAATTTACAAGAAAAAACTCTAAACAACTTATATTCTTTAAAAATAGACAATAGTAGTGAGAGAATCGAACAAAATTCTAAAAATAAAGAAAGAATAAAATTAATCCAATATTTAAATAACAAATATTTCCAAGGAATTATGGGACCTACTTGGTATACTGATATAGATATTTGGATGGATAAATTTGGTTTTGATGAACAAGTAATGATTAGCTTATTTGATTATTGTTATAGAAAATCTGCATTACACAAAAATTATGTACAAGCAGTAGCAGATGCATGGAGATTAAATAAAATTAAGACAATAGATGATTTAGAAAACTATTATAAAAAACAAGAAAAGTTAGTGAAAATCAAAAAAGATATAGCAAAGAAATTAGGACGAAAAGGTTCTCTTACACAGTATGAAGAAGCATATATAGAAACATGGGTAAATGAATATAACTATGAATTGCCTATAATAGAGATAGCTCTAAAAAGAACAACTTTAAATTCAGCTCCAAATTTTGAATATTTAAATAATATGATAAAAGATTGGCATGAAAGAAACCTAACTACACCAGAACAAGTTAATGAATTTTTAGAAGCGAGAAAAAAACAAAAGAAAACAACAAAAGACATAAAGCAAAATGTGAAAAAAGAATCATTTAATCAAAGATCATATAGTAATTTAAGTTTTTTATATGCAAATAGAAATTTAAAAGGAGAAGAAAATGCCAGCAAATGATTTAGAAAGACTGCTAACAGAATATGAAGAAAAGAGAAGAAAAGCCGAAACAAATTTAAACCAAAGAAAACAAAAGTTGTATGAAAAGTATCCTAGGTTAGAAGAAATAGAGGAGAAAATAAATAAAATTTCTATAAATAAAGCAAAAAGTATATTAGTCGATGGCTTTTCTAAAAGTATAAATGATCAATATGATAAAGCTGTAATTACTTTAAAAAAAGAAAAAGCAAATATAATGAAAAAAGCAAATATTGATGATTCTTTTTTTAAACCAAAATATGAATGTGAGAAATGTTGTGATAGAGGTTATATTTTCTATCAAGATAAAAAAAGTGAAATGTGTAGTTGCTTAAAACAAAGATTAATTGATATTTCATATAATAAGTCTAATTTGAGCAATATCAAAATTGAAAATTTTGAAAATTTTGATATTACTAAGTTTTCTGATAAAGTAGATGTAGAAAAATATAATATAAATATTTCTCCAAGAGAAAATATACAAATGATAAAAGAAGCAAGTGAAATTTTTATACAAAATTTTAAAAATCCATCAACAAAAAATTTACTTTTTACAGGAAAAACAGGGCTTGGAAAGACATATATGACAAATTGTATTGCAAACGAGGTCTTAAATATGGGATATACCGTCCTATATCAAACAGCTCCAGTTTTACTTGAAACTATAATTGACGATAAATTCAATAAATATAAATCTGAAAGAACTAATAATTTTTATGAACAAGTACTGGGTGTAAATTTATTAATTATAGATGACTTAGGTGTAGAATGTTTAAATAGTATGAAATTAAGTGAATTATACACAATTATAAATAGTAGAAGTCTTAATTTAAATAATACGGTAACAAAAACAATTATATCTACAAATCTAAGTATAGAGGAAATTTTTAATTTATATGAGGAAAGAATTGGTTCTAGAATAGCTGGATTTTATGATATATATTATTTTTTTGGAGAAGATTTAAGATTGATAAAGGAAACAGTCCTAAATTAGGGGCTTTATCAAAAATTCTAGTGAGAAATCGCTGGAATTTTTGTGTTTAAAATTTGCATAATAAATTTGTTAAAAAGTGCCTACTGAAATCCTTAAAAAGTGCCTATTAAATATTGACTATTTGTTAAAAAAATGTTATCTTTAATAAAGAGGTGAATAGTATGACTGTTGATGATAAAGCTTATAAAAAAAGACTAATTGAAAAGAAACTAGAAGATTTTTTATCTGTATTTGGAGCTGTAAGTATTGAAGGACCAAAATGGTGTGGCAAAACATGGACATCTTTAAGACATTCTAAAAGTGCAGTTTATCTAGATGATGATGATGTAAGAGAAATGGCTAAATTAGATGTAAAATCCATTTTTAATAATGATTTGGAAAGAAAGCCACAATTAATTGATGAGTGGCATTTAGTTCCAACAATATGGGATGCAGTAAGGCGTGAATGTGATAAAACTACTGAAAAAGGGAATTTTATTATAACAGGTTCTACAACTCTTCCCAGTAAAATAATGAAAGAAAAGGTACATCATTCAGGTGTAGGAAGAATTGGAAGATTAAATATGTATACAATGAGTTTATACGAATCAGGAGATTCTTCAGGAAAAGCATCTTTAACTAAAATGATAAATAATACACAAGAATCAGTTAATACTGGTGAGGTAGAAATATTACAATTGGCAAAAATGATAATAAGAGGCGGTTGGCCAGCCAATTTAAATGTTAGTGAAGACAAAATTGGAATAATTCCCAAATCATATATAGATTCAATCTTAAATATAGATATGTATGAAGAAACAGAAAAAAGAAGAAACAAAAACAAAATGAAAATGCTACTTAAATCACTAGCTAGAAATGAGTCATCAATTGTAGGCATTAAAACAATACAAAAAGACATAGAAGAATATGAAAACAAATCAGAGCTTTTATCTAGTAGAGATACTATATCTGATTACTTAAATATATTAGATAGATTACACTTAATTGAAAACCAAGAGGCATACGGAGAAAATTATCGTTCTCCTAGTAGAGTTGGAAAATCACCTAAAAGACATCTTACAGATCCATCATTGTCATGTGCTTGCTTAGGATTAACTCCAGAAAAACTTTTAAAGGATTTAAATACCTTTGGCTTTATGTTTGAAGCATTATGTGAAAGAGATTTAAGAATATATATGGATTATTTAGATGGACATTTGTATCATTTTAGAGATAATGTTACAGGATTGGAAGTAGATTCGATTTTAGAGTTTGCAGATGGGGAATATGCTGCTGTAGAAATAAAACTAGGATATAATCAAGTAGAAGATGCAAAGAAAAATTTATTAAAATTTTATGATAATATGACAAAAAAGCCTTTATTTATGTGTGTTATTGTTGGAAAATGTCCAGCCGTAATAAAAGATACGAAAACAGGAATTTATATAGTGCCAATTACAGCATTAAAGTCATAATTGTTTGACCAAAAACCAAAGGCAGGAAAGGAATGGTATCAGTAATAATGAAAGAAATAATAATTGTGTCTTCGAATAGCGGAAAGATAAAAGAAACAAAAGAAATATTAAGTGAATATACATTAATACCATTAAAAGAATATGGGATAGAAATAGATGTAGAAGAAGATGAAAAAACATTTGAAAAAAATGCAATTAAAAAAGCTAAAATTATAGCAAATAAGCTTTCAGGGAAATGGTGTATTGCAGATGATTCAGGCATAGAAATAGATTATTTAGATGGATTTCCAGGTGTATATACTAAAAGATGGAAACAAGGGACAGATAGGGAAAGAAATTTATCAATAATAGAAAAACTAAAAAACGTTCCGAAAGAAAAAAGAAAAATAACATATACATCGGCTATAGCAATAAGTAATGGAAAAGAGACCTTTTGTGAAATAGGGAAAATAAATGGATATGTTGCAGAAAATATTAGAGGAAAAAATGGGTTTGGTTTTGATGAAATATTTGAACTGGAAAATGGAAAAACATTAGCTGAATTAACTGAAGAAGAAAAAAATAAAATAAGTGCTAGAAGAATAGCTTTAGAGAAAATAAAACATAAATTATTTGAACTATATTAAGAAAACCTTATAATTAGTGCAAATAAGACTAATTATAAGGATCTTTTCTTTATCTTTAGCTTAAAAAATCACAAATAGATTTAGCAAGTTCATCTTCTTTACCTCTATATGAATGATCTGTATTTTCTATATAATCAATATCCTTTTTTACATTTTGAATTTTTTGATTAAGTATTTTAACATGTTCTTTAGCAGGTATTTTTATATATTCATAAGTGTCTCCCCACCTCATAAATAAAGGAACTTCTATTTTATTTAAAACGCCAAAATCATAATTTGGGTCAGAATATTTTGCAAAATCAATATCTTTATTGTATTTAAAATATGTTAGAAAAGTTTTTACGGAGATAGGATTTATAAAACTATCTAATGGTAGTAAATCATAAATTTCGCCTTTTCTTTCTTTTTCAATTACATAATTTATAGTTTGAGGTTTACAGTAAGTATTAATTAAATCTGGAATATCTACCAAAGATAATAAAATTAATGATTTTATATATTTTAAATATTCATTATTTTCTTTTTGCATTTTAGAATATGTATATAAAACTTTAGTTGCACCTAAGCTGTGTCCTTGTAGATAAATTGAAGTATAACCTAGTTTAATAGCATATTTTACAGCTCCTAAAATATCATAAAAGCAGTCGTAAACATCTTCATAAGCAGTTCCTGCTAAAACTTTTTTACCATCTGGGTATTTTATATATTTTACAATCTCACTTCCTCTTGTATCAAAACAAATTGTATCAATACCAAGTTTTTCTACAGCTTGTGCAATTATTTTATTCCTGTTTTTAAAACAATTACTTGCCATCCCATGTATTTCGATTAGTACTTTATTTGTAGAAACATTACTTTTATTTATATATCCGTTTAAAGTAATATCATCTGTCGCTGTAAACTTAATTATTTCCGTAGACATTATTTTTCCTCCTATATTAAGAATTTACACTTTTAATATTTTGTAATTCGAATCTATATTTTTGTTCTACATTTGGATATTTGTTTTTATCTACTTTGGATGTGAACATATCAAAAGGTCTAATATATAGCTCATTATTACCATATAAGGCTCTGTATACAACATATTTTTCTTTAGTTTCACTATGTGTCGCAATACCTTCTACAATATAATAGTCTCCTTTAAAATGCTTATAAACTCCTTTTATTTTTACTTCCATAATTTTTTACCTCCTAGTACAAACATTTATATCATAAAGAAAATAAATAATCAATTAGTAGAGATAAAAATTTATTAGTTGCAAAAAATAAAGAAAAATCATATAATTGTATATAATTAAAGGAAAGGAGATAATATGAAAAAATTAGGAATTATTTTTGGCGGTATGTCAACTGAAAATGAAGTTTCTGTTTTGTCTGCTACTTCTGTTTTGAACAACATAGATAAAGAAAAATATGAAATATATCCTATTTATATTGATAAAGAGGGAATATGGTTTAAATATCCAGAACATGAAGAAATATCAAATATTATCGAATATTTAAATAATTTAGATGTTATTTTCCCTGTATTACATGGGCTATATGGTGAAGATGGAACAATACAAGGTCTATTTGAGCTATTAAAAAAGCCTTATGTAGGATGTAAGGTCTTAGCATCAAGTGTTGGTATGGATAAAGTATATACAAAAATTATTTTTGAAAAGGCAGGTTTAAATCAAGCTAAATATGAATATATTAGAAAATATGGGGATAAATACATATATGTAAATAAAGATTTTGATGAAACAATAATGTCTTTGGGAGAGGTTTCTAAAAAGATAGTTCAAAACTTAAAATTTCCAATGTTTATAAAACCTTCTAATTCTGGTTCAAGTGTTGGAATAAATAAAGCTAAAAATGAAACAGAACTAGAAAAATATATAGAATATGCATCTAATTTTGATAAAAAAATATTAATAGAAGAAGGAATAAATGGGCAAGAAGCGGAATGTGCTGTTTTAGGTAATGAAGATGTAATAGCTTCTCCCGTTGGAGAAATAAAACCAGCAGAGGAGTTTTATAGTTATGATGCAAAATATAATAATTTAGAATCAAAAATACTAATACCTGCTGAAATTCCAGAAAAAATAGCAGAAGAAATTAGAAGGGAGGCAGTTAAAGCTTTTAAAGCCATTTCTGGAAGCGGATTATCTAGGGTAGATTTCTTTGTTGAAAAAGGAACAAATAAAATATATATAAATGAAATAAACACATTACCAGGATTTACAAATATAAGTATGTATCCTAAACTTTTTGAAAATTATGGAATAAACTATAAAGAATTATTAACAAAATTAATCGAATTAGGTATGTCTAATAAATAAAAATAAAAGTAGAGGTTAAATTATGAATAAATATATGAAACAAGCTGCTGAAAATGCAGAAAAAGGAATACAAAATAAAGAGGGCGGTCCATTTGGAGCAGTAATAGTTGATCAATCTGGCACTATTATTGCAAATGCAAATAATAGTGTGCTAAAAGACAAAGATCCAACAGCTCATGCAGAAATAAATGCTATACGTAAGGCATGTAAAGTTTTAAATACTAATAACTTAGAAGGATGTACTTTATATACTTCCTGTGAACCTTGTCCAATGTGTTTATCAGCAATAATTTGGGCTAATATAAAAACAGTGTATTTTGGATGTACTAGAAAAGATGCAGCTGATATTGGCTTTAGAGATGATGATATATATGAGTTTATAAAAGGAAATAATAAGTTAATTTCATTAGAACAAATAGATAGAGAAAACTGTATAGTTACTATGGAAAAATACAAAAATAATGGTGGAATAATTTATTAGAAATATAAATATAAATAAGGCAAAGCAGGATTTCAATTCTGCCATGCCTTATTTTTTTATTCATCGTGGTAATTTAGAAGCATATTCTATTTCCCTTGACTATTTTATTAGACCTAATATTCTTTCTAAATCATCATTATTATTATAATTTATTATAATTTTCCCGCTTCTTTTTCCAGCATCTATTTTTACCTTTGTGCCAAAAAAATCTTGGAAAGTATCTTCTATATCTTTATAGATAACATTATATTTATCAGCAACTTGTTTATTGCTTTTTTGATGCTTGGTCTTTTTTTCAGCTTGTCTTACTGTTTCTCCTGTTTCAATAAATCTTTGAGCCATATCAAATTGTTTTCTAGGATCTGTAATTGCAAGTAAAGCTTTACAATGTCCTTCTGATAGCTTGCCCTGTTTTACAAGCTCAAGTACTGGTGGACAAAGATTTAATACTCTTACAGAATTTGCTATACTACTTCTTCCCTTTCCTAGAATTTTTGATATTTCTTCTTGTGTTAAATTATAGTCATCCATTAAAGACTTTATTCCTGTTGCCTTTTCGTATGGGTTTAAGTCCTCTCTTTGCATATTTTCAATTAAAGAAATTTCTTTATTTTTCTTTTCGTCATTTTCTTTAATTATAGCTGGAATTTCCTTTAATCCTGCTTGTTTTGCAGCTCTCCATCTTCTTTCTCCTGCAATTATAGAATAATATCCTTCTTTTTCAGTAACAACAATTGGTTGAATAACGCCATACATTTTAATTGATTCAGCAAGTTCAGAAATTGCCTGTTCATCAAATTTTTTTCTTGCTTGTTCTTTATTTGGTTCTATATCTATTAATTTTAGGTTTTTTAAAACATCATTTTCTTGTTTTTGCTCCGCTTCAGGTATTGGCGTTGAAAACAATGCATCTAAACCTCTTCCAAGTCCTGTTTTTTTTGCCATTTAAATCATCCTTCCTTATTTTTTAATTTCTTCATTCATTGTTAAAAATTCTTTTGCAAACTTTTCATAACTTCTAGCACCTTTAGATGTTGGATCATAAATAGTAATAGGAACTCCATAGCTTGGTGCTTCACTTAATTTAACATTTCTAGGAATTACAGTTTTATAAACTTTATTTTGGAAAAATTTTTTAACTTCTTTAACAACTTGATTTGCAAGATTAGTTCTTATATCATACATTGTAAGAAGAGCTCCCTCAATATATAAGTTTTTATTTAAATGTTTCCTTACTAATTCAACAGTATTAAGCAGTTGTTCTAAACCTTCTAAAGCATAATACTCACACTGTACAGGAATTAGTACACTGTCTGCCGCGGTAAAAGCATTTAAAGTAATTAATCCCAAAGATGGCGGACAATCTATAAGAATATAATCATAATCATCTTTTATAACATCTAGTTTTTCTTTTAGCCTTTGTTCCCTTGACATCATCGAAACAAGTTCTACTTCTGCTCCTGCTAAATTCATATTTGATGGAGAAATACTTAAATTTTTTATGTTAGTTTTTTGAATTATCTCTTGAGCTTCAGTATCAGATATAAGTAAATCATAAGTAGAATCTTCAGTTTTTTTATCCACACCTAATCCGCTTGTTGCATTACCTTGTGGATCAGCATCTACTATTAATACTCTTCTTTTTTTCTTCGCCAAAACTGTTCCTAAATTAATTGTTGTTGTTGTTTTTCCTACCCCACCTTTTTGGTTGGCTACTGCTACTATTTTTCCCAATTTATTTCCTCCATAATTTATTATTAATATACCTATATTATACAAATATTTCTTAGATGTCAATATTATTTCCTGAAATTCCAAGAAAAAACATTTTAAAATAAATAGTTTACATATTTCTTTTACGTTTTTCTCATTTTAGATGTATTTATATATACCCTTTTTCCTTATTTTCCAAGTGTTATAACAAAATGTTCCACAAAGAATTTTTATCTATGGAACATTTTATTTTTTTTAAATTCAAAAGTTTGAAACATGGAGCAATCAAAATAATAGTTTAACTTTTGTATTATATACATACGTTAAACTGACAAACCAAGATAAAAAATAATGCCGTTCAGTAGCAACCCCAAAAAACACAGTTTTTACTCCTATATATGGTTTATCGTTCTAACTTTCAAGCTCAGTATTATTATACAAATATTTCTTAAATCTTAGTACCTTTTCCTGAATTTATAAAATAAATAGTTTGCATATTTATTTTACGTTTTTCTTATTTGAGTGGTATCTATATATATCCCTCTTCCTTATTTTCCAAGTGTTATAGCAAAATGTTCCACAAAGAAACATTATTTGTGGAACATTTTATTTTATTACTTTAAAGGTTGTTTTAATGGTGTTCCTGGTTTACGAGGATATTTTATAGGAGTATTTTTTACTTTTTCAATTATAATTATTGTTCTTTTAATATCTGTACCTGGTAAAAAAAATTCTTCTACTTTTTTAATCTCTCCACCCAATTCCCCAATTGCAAATTTTGCTTCATTAAGTTCTTCTTCTATGTCTTTTCCTTTCATGCAAATAACTTTTCCATTTAATTTAACTGTTGGTATTAAATATTCGGCAAGTACACTTAAATTAGCAACAGCTCTTGAAACAGCTATATCAAATTTTTCTCTATAATCTTTATTTTGTCCAAATTCTTCTGCTCTTAAATGAACTGTATTTATATTATTTAATTTAAGATTATTTTTTACTTCATTTAAAAAATTAATTCTTTTATTTAATGAATCCACTAATGTAAAATTATTAAAAGAGTTTATTATTGCAAGAGGAATACCTGGAAATCCTGCTCCTGTTCCAATGTCAACTGTCTTCTTTTCTTTATCTATATATTTCGAAATAGTTAAACAATCAACAAAATGTTTTATTATTATATCATTTTGTTCAACTATAGCTGTCAAATTTATCTTTTGATTCCACTCTAAAAGTAAATTCATATATTCATAAAAACTATTTATCTGATTATCTGTTAGTTCTATTCCTAATTTGCTTACTTTTTCTTTTAATAATTGTTCAAACTCTTTATTCATAAATACTCCTCTTTAATATAAATTCATATAATAATTTATTTGTTTAACATTTGTAGATATATTAACAAAACATTTATATCTGCTGGTGAAACACCAGAAATTCTTGATGCCTGTCCTATTGAATTTGGTTTTATTTTATTTAGTTTTTGTCTTGCCTCTAATCTTAATCCTTTAATATCATTATAGTCAATATCTTTTGGTAAAAGTTTAGATTCCATTTTCTTAAATTTACTTACTTGTTCTTCTTCTATTTTTATATATCCTTCATACTTTATACAAATTTCTACTTCTTCCCTTTCTTGTTTTGAAAGATTAGGTCTTTCTTCATCTATTGGAAGTAAATCTTGATATGTAATTTCTGTTCTTTTTAATAAATCTCCTAAAGTTGAACCTGTAGCAATTGTTGCAGTACCTTTTTCTTTTAATAAACTATTTACTTTATCTGTTGGTTTTACGACTGTTTCTTTTAATCTTTTAACTTCTCTTTCAATATTCTCTTTTTTCTGTAAAAATTTTTTATATCTTTCATCAGAAATTAACCCAACCTCATGTCCAATTTCAGTAAGTCTTATATCTGCATTATCCTGTCTTAACAAAAGTCTATATTCTGCACGAGAGGTCATCATTCTATATGGTTCATTGGTTCCCTTTGTTACAATATCATCTATTAAAACACCAATATATCCTTGAGTTCTATCTAAAATAATAGGTTCTTTTCCTTTAATTTTTAAACTACTGTTAATGCCTGCAATTAACCCTTGGCAAGCTGCTTCTTCATAACCTGAAGTACCATTTGTCTGTCCTGCAAAAAATAGTCCATCTATGTCTTTGTATTCTAAAGAAAGTTTTAATTTAGAAGGATCAATACAATCATATTCTATTGCATAAGCAGGTCTTGTAAATTCACAATGTTCTAGTCCAGGTAATGTTCTATACATTGCAATTTGAACATCTTCTGGAAGAGATGAGCTCATTCCTTGAATATACATTTCATCTGTATCAATACCAATTGGTTCAACAAAAATTTGATGTCTAGGTTTATCACTAAATCTAACTACTTTATCCTCTATTGATGGACAATATCTAGGTCCTGTTCCTTCTATCTTTCCCCCATAAAGTGGAGATCTATGCAAATTTTCTCTAATAATTTTATGAGTTTCTTCATTTGTATAAGTTAAATAACATTTTTCTTGTTCAAAATTTTTTTGTTCAGAGTCAAATGAAAATGGACTAATGTCATTATCTCCTTCTTGAACTTCCATCTTACTAAAATCTATACTCTTTTTATTTATTCTAGCAGGTGTCCCTGTTTTAAACCTTATTAAATCTATACCTAAATTTTTTAAACACTCTGATAATTTATTAGATGGAAATACACCATCTGGTCCACTCTCTTTAGAATAATCACCAATAAAGATTTTTCCTCTTAAATATGTACCAGTAGAAACAATTACTGATTTAACTTCATATATTGCACCAACTGCTGTTTCAATGGAATGCACTTTTCCATCTTTAAGTTTAATATCAACAATTTCTGCTTGTTTAATTTCAAGATTTTCTTGTTTTTCTAAAGTATGTTTCATTTCCATTTGATATCTTTTTCTATCAGCCTGTGCTCTTAAAGAATGAACAGCAGGTCCCTTTGAAGTATTTAACATTTTTATTTGAATCATAGTTTTATCTATGTTCTTTCCCATCTCTCCTCCAAGGGCATCTATTTCTCTTACTAAATGTCCTTTAGAGCTACCTCCAATGTGTGGATTACATGGCATATTAGCTACTGCCTCTAAACTTATTGAAAAAATTAATGTTTTCATTCCCATTCTTGCTGCTGCTAATGCTGCCTCACATCCTGCATGTCCTGCACCTATTACTGCAATATCATATTTCCCTGCAAAATAACTCATCTTTTTCTCCTTCTATTTGCTCTCTTTATGTTATAAAATCTAAATCTCAAAATATATTTCCCCGTGGAACAAAAACTTTTGTTTTTATTTTCCTAAACAAAATCTAGCAAAAATTTCATTAATTATCTCTTCGCTTGCTTCTTCCCCCGTAATTTCTCCTAAATCAGATAAAACATTTTTTAAACTTATAGAAATTATATCTATCGGCATATTTTCAGCCATACTTTTTTTAGCAAGATTTAAATCTTCTATTGCCTTTTGAATCTGATTTTTATGTCTTTCATTTGTAATAATAACATCATTATCAAGACTAATTTCATTTAAATTAAACATTTGGGTTATTTTATCATTTAGTTTTTCAATATTTTCTTTTGTTAATGCAGAAAGCTCTACAATGTTCTTAAATTCTTTTAAGTTTTTAGAGTCTTCATTTATTTTTTGCCCTAAATCTATCTTATTTAAAACAATTATTGTTTTATCTTTATTAACCTCTTTTAAAATCTCGTTATCTTCTTCTGAAAAATCTTTACTAGCATCTATAATTACAATTATAAGATCCGCTTCTTTTGATAATTTTTTAGATTTTTCAATACCTATTTTTTCTATTTCATTTTGTGTTTGCCTAATTCCTGCTGTATCAATAAGTTTTAATGAAATTCCATTAATATTAACAAATTCCTCAATAGTATCTCTTGTTGTTCCCTCAAATTCTGTAACTATTGCTCTATCTTCTTTTAATAATGCATTTAAAAGAGAAGATTTGCCTGCATTTGGTCTTCCTATAATTACTGTTTTTATGCCTTCTTTAATTAGTTTTCCATTATCAAAAGATTTCATCAAATTTTGTAATTTATTTAATATTATATCCATCTTATTACTTAAATCTTCTTCTAAAATCTCAGGTGTATCATATTCAGGATAATCTATAGATACTTCTATATTTGTTAATACATCTAATAGTTCTGTTTTAACATTTTTAATTTCATTCGTAAGCCATCCTTCAAGTTGTTTTATTCCTATTTTTGCTTCTCTTTCAGATTTTGCATTTATAATATCAATGACAGATTCCGCTTGAGATAAATCAATTCTTCCATTTAAAAAAGCTCTTTTAGTAAATTCTCCGTGGAGTTGCTAATTCTGCTCCATTTTTTAAACATAATTCTA
The DNA here is from genome assembly GCA_964620415.1 of uncultured Clostridium sp. Taxonomy (GTDB): domain Bacteria; phylum Bacillota; class Clostridia; order TANB77; family CAG-508; genus CAG-269. Next base: position 21,957 of record CAZUHD010000005.1, on the reverse strand, counting down.
AAATCTTATTCATAATAACAATTCCGCCATGTGAATTTATTTCACACATATTCTCAGTAGTATAGCTTTTTGGTGCTTTAAAATATGAAACTAAAACTTCATCAATTTGTTTCTCATTTTCTACAATATGTCCAAACTTAATTGAATATCCTGGAATTTCAGATATATCTTTTGGATTTTTTGCTTTAAAAATCTTATCTAAAACATCAAAACACTTTTCTCCACTTAATCTTATTATTCCTATACCTCCAATTCCCGGAGCCGTAGAAATTGATGCAATTGTACTCATAAAATTCTCTCCTTAAAAAAAGCCAAAATTCCATTAATCATTTAGATTAAAATCGGAACTTTGACTTCTGATTTTTATTTATTTTAAACTTATTACAACTCTTCTTCTTGGCTCTTCTCCTATACTTTCTGTTTTCACATATTGAGAATTTTGTAATACAGTATGTATAATTTTTCTTTCATAAGCTTGCATTGGCTCTAATGTTATTGGCTTTTTTGTTTTTTCTACTGTTTTTGAAAGTTTTACTGCTAAATCTTTAAGAGTTTTTTCTCTTTTGTCTTTATAGTTTTCAATATCTAATAAAATTCTTATTTTATCATTAGACTTTTTATTTGCTATTGCTGAAATTATAGTTTGAAGCGCATATAATGTTTCTCCTCTATATCCTATTAAACTTCCTGCTTCTTTTCCTTCTATACTAACCTCAAAACCATATTCATTTTTATTTAATTTATAGTTTATGTTGTTTCCAATTTTTCCTAAAAAGTCATCTAAAAAAACTTTTATATTTTTTTCTGCTTCTTGCATGTTTTCTTCTGAAACTGGTTTCTTCTCTTTTTTCTCATGTATTATATGTTCTTCTGCATTTTCTTTTAAGGTAAGTTCAACTTTTACAACTCTGGGTGCAAGAATACTAAAGAAACTTCTTTTATCTTCATTTTCGAGAACTTTAATATCTACCATATTTTTAGAAACTTTTAGCTCTTTTAAACCTTTTTCTATTGCCTCATTAGTTGTTTTCCCTTCTGCAATAATACTTCCTTTGGGCATTTTATTTAGCCTCCTCTTCTTTATCTTTTAAAACTCTATTTAAAATAAATTTTTCAGCCATCATTAATAAGTTATTTACTAACCAATATAAAGCAAGTCCAAGTGGTGCAAGTAATGCGATAGAAACTGACATTATCGGCATAATCCAACTCATCATTTTGTTTGATGCTTCCATTGGATCAATTTCCTCTTCTTTTGGTTTTTCTTTTCCATCACTTATTAATTTCTTCTTATCCTTTTTATTAGAAGTTGATGAAGATACTCTAATAGATATTATAGAAGTTACAACATATAATATCGGAATTATAAGTACTTTTATATTTGTTATATCATCTTTTGGCACTTTGCTTAAATCTATTCCTAAAAAGTTCATATTTATATATGCTTCATCTATATAATCATATATATCAAATTCTTCATTTTCGTTGTTTTCTGTACTTTCTGTATTTTCAGTATTTTCTGTGGTAATACTTTCTTGATTTTCTACTTTTTCAGTATTTTCTTGATTTTGCACTTCTTCCTGATTTTCTTCTTGATTTTCTTCAGCTGGTCTTCCTTCTTCTCTTAATTTATTTATGTAATCTACCACTGCAATTTCTTTGTAATTATTTTCACTTCCTGTTTGTTCAACTGCTGTTTGTAATTTTTCTATTACTCCTGTATCTAATTTTCTCATATATGTAAGTGGTGAACGTACTAAGTAAAATACTGCAAACAATAAAAGTATTTGTAATATAGAACTTAAACATCCCGAAAATGGACTCATCTTTTCTCTTTTATATAAGCCCATCATTTCTTGGCTTAATTTTTCAGGATCATTTCTATATTTAAATTGAATTTGTTGCATTTCTTCATTAATTTTTTGGCTTTTTTTCAAAGTTTTTTGTTGTTTTATAGATATTGGTAACATTAACAATTTTACAATAATAGAAAATAATATTATTGCTAATCCATAATTTCCAACAAATTCATACAAAAAATTAAGAACATATCCAAATAAATTGGCAAAGAAACTAATCATAAACTTCTATTTCCTCCCATTTTTATATGGAATTTTTATTTTAGTGGATCATAGCCGTCCTTTAGAAAAAGGATTACATCTTAATATTCTAGCTATTCCTAAAAAAACTCCTTTCAAAACTCCATATTTGTCGATTGCTTGTTTTGTATATTCTGAACAAGTTGGATAATACTTACATCTAATATTTTTATTTGCTAGCCATAATGATATATTTTTTTGATACCATGTAATTAAATTAATTAACAATTTTTTCATATTTATTCCATTTCATTGCCTAAAAGATAAGCTTTTCTTAATATTTGCTTCATATCTTTTTCTATTTGCTTAAATGTTATGTTGTTTAACTTCACTTCTTTTTTTACTAAGAAAACTATACTATATCCTTTTTTTATGTTTACTTCCATATTTTTATAGTTTTCTCTTAAAAGCCTTTTTAGTTTATTTCTCTCAACTGCTTTTCCGTAAGTGTGAACCTATGGCTAGTCCTAAAAAATTTTCTTTTTTATTATTTGGAATTACATAAGCTTTTATATAATTGCCAGTGTAGTATTTTCCTTTAGTCAGTACATATTTAAATTCATAATTTTTTTTGAGCATTTTTGTTGCTTTCATTATAAATCACCCTATGCACAGATTTGTTTTCTTCCTTTAGCACGTCTAGCTTTTAATACATTTCTTCCTCCTTTAGTTGACATTCTTGTAAAAAAGCCATGTGTTTTTGCTCTATGTCTTTTTTTTGGTTGAAAAGTCATTTTCATTGTTTAAACACCTCCAATTGTGTAATTTGTATCTTCATTTCAATAAAATATAAACGTAAATATTATATTCCAAAATGCTTAAAAAGTCAATGAATTTTTTACAGAATTTACAAAAAAAATTACAGCTTAGTTAAAAGAAATGTTGATATAAAGCGATTTTGTAGCCTTTCTAAAAAATAAAAAGAATCGTAAACTTTCTTGAAGTATTGTTTTTGCTAAATTTACAATTCCATATAATCTAATTTCTGTAACTTTTCATAATGAAATTTTGCGATGTTGTTGACAATTTTTCAAAATAAATTATATAATTAATTTATATTGCATGATATAGTAATATTTTAATAAAAAGGAGTAGAAATGAAAAATAGTTATTTAACAATAAATGAACAAAAAAATAAATATGAAATTAATGCTAATATAAGTGATACAGTTTTAGATGATGGTAAATTAAATGCAAGTGTTAAACAAATTGTTAAACTTTTAAGGAAAAACAATTTTAAGAAAAAAGAAATTGTTATTAATACAAATTTAAATTTAGATAATTTTGACAAAATAGATAATAAGCATTTCACTTTAATATCTGCTTTAAATTCATGTAAAATACAAGACAAAGATAAAAGATTAGAATATATTTATATGGCTGCATGTAAATACTTAGATAATGATTTTCAAAACAATAATATTTGTGAATTTTGTGATGATGTATGCTTAGGAAAGAAAAAATATAATATGAAAAATGGATGCTGTCATGAAGCTACATTAAAAAATGTCTTCTTTTTTAAAGACTTCCCTCTTTGTAGATATTTAAAAGATAAAAGATGCATAGCAGATTGTTTAGGCTGTAAAATATTTACATGCAATGATGTGCGTAAAAAAGGCTTTAAATATACATATTATAATATACCTTTAGTTAGATATTTCTTTAATTTTATTCAAAAAATAATTATACGATTTTCAGTATTTACTCATAAAGATACAGTTTTGAAGAGATTAAAAGCTTTTAATTTCTAAATATAAACTTAAAATGTATTTGTAAGAAAATAAAAATGTATTTTGTATATTTTTATTTTCTATTTTTTACTTATTTGACTATTAACATAACTCAATAGAAATATAAGATATAATTTGATTTTCTTGTAATTGTATATCTTTTATAT
>CAZUHD010000005.1:0-17861 GCA_964620415.1 uncultured Clostridium sp. | reverse complement strand
TCAATAGAAATATAAGATATAATTTGATTTTCTTGTAATTGTATATCTTTTATATCGGTAGTACAATTTGGATATTCCTCTAAATCCTCTAAATATAATCCCATAGCTTCTTTCGCATTTTCCTTTGCTTCATCTAATGTTTTACCATCACTATAGCATCCTTTTAAATCAATAAATTCTACCCAGTACTCACCCTCTTCTTTAGTAAATATGGCTGGATAAATTAGCATTTTTTTTATTCATCTTCTTTTTGCTCCTTTACTTTAATAAAGTTTTTCTTTCAACTAGTATCATACAATATACGTTACATATTATCAATGTTTTTTACACAAAAAAATTTTTCTTTCTTAAGGAAATAATGGTTTCCCGTTTTTTTTAGATATATTTTTTTAATTTTGTTGCAATTTGAAAAAAAATGTTGTATAACTTTTTTAGATTGTTTTATATTTAAAAATGTACGTTATAAAAAAGTTATACACATATTTTAAGCAAAACTTCAAACCAAAAATTTTTATTTTGAGCTTTTTTAGATTAATAGAAATTATCAATGTATTTGTTGGTACAACTGGGCTACTGGCTTTTTATTTTTCCAGAAGTTTTTCGCCTATTCTTTGAATATAGCTTTTTTAAGCATTTAATTGCGGAAAAAACTGTGGATAACTTTTATCCCTAGATGTTTTTTGTTTGATAAACATAAACCGTTACATTTTTATTAACTTTTAATATATTGAAAGGAGATGTTTATGGAGCAAAATTTAGACAAAGACGAATTAATGGAAAGAATAAAACAAGCTTTAAAATCAGAAATCGTTCCAATAATTTTTGATACAACAATACAGCCCCTAATAATAGAACAAATTGATAATTCAAACATAGTTTTTCAATGTGATGGAAATTACATAAAAGATTTACTAGAAAATAGATATGCAAGTTTAATTTCTCATACTATAAAAGTAATCACAAATAAAAACTATACTTTTTCTGTTCATTCATTAGAAGAGGATTCAGATATAGAAAATATGCAGGAGCAAAAAGTTTCAGAACTTCCTAAACCTAAAATACATAGTAATATTGCACCTCGGTTTAAACCCTAAATATACATTTGATACTTTTGTTGTTGGAAATAACAATAGGTTTGCACAAGCTGCAGCACTTGCTGTTAGTGATAATCCTGCTAAAACTTATAATCCATTATTTATATATGGTGGCTCAGGGCTTGGAAAAACACATCTTATGCAAGCAATTGGAAATAGAATATATCAAAATGATAATTCCATGAATATTGTTTATGTTACATCTGAACAATTTACTAATCATCTTATTAATTCTATTAGAGATGGAAAAAATGATCCTTTTAGAAATAAATATCGTACAGCAGATGCTCTTTTAATAGATGATATTCAATTTATTGCTAATAAAGAAAGGGTTCAAGAGGAATTTTTCCATACATTTAATACTTTATATGAGAATGGAAAACAAATTATCATTTCTAGTGATAAACCACCAAGAGATATTCCTCTTTTAGAAGATAGATTAAAATCAAGATTTGAATGGGGATTACTTGCTGATATTTCTTGCCCTGATTATGAAACTAAAGTTGCAATCTTAAGAAGAAAAGCATTAGAAGAAAATATCATAATTGATGATGACATTTTGGCAAATATAGCATCAAAGATAGATTCAAACATTCGTGAACTTGAAGGAGTTTTTAACAAAATTATTGCAAGAGCAAATTTAATGCATTGTCCAATAACTCTTGAACTTTCTGAAAATGTTATAAATGAATTTATATCAAAAAAAGAGAAAGTAATTTCTTCTGACTATATTCAAGAAACAGTGGCTAAATATTTTAGTATAGATAAAAAAGAATTACTTGGAGAAAAACGTTCAAATGATGTTGCTTTTCCAAGACAAATAGCAATGTACTTATGCAGGGAAGTTGCTAATATGAGTTATCCAAAAATTGGGTTAGATTTCGGAAAAAAAGATCATTCGACTGTAATGCATGCATGTAAAAAAATAGAAAAAGAAATTAAAGATAAAGTTAATACCAAATTAATTGTGGAAAGTGTGAAAAACATTATACTAAATGTTGAAAGTTAGACTAATAAATAAAAAACTAAATTTTTTAAAATTTTTGTTTTTAAAAAATCTGTTTTAGGAAGAATATTCCTTTTTCTTCTTACGGAATAGCAATATTTGTTATCCACAGCCATCTGTGGAAATGGTGTTTAAAACTTGTGGATATCCAGTTATTAACATTTTTTTGTTGATGATGTGGATAACTATATGGACTTATCCACAAAGTTATCCATATCTATTTTTATACGGAAATCAAATATTACATAAGTTTTCCACAATTTCCACAGCACCTACTACTATTACTACTAAATATATTTATATTAATATAATAAAAAGAAAGGATGAAAAAAAATGGAATTTACTTGTTTTAAAGAAAAAATTATTAAAGCCCTTAATTCCGTAGTAAGAGGAGTTGCTTCTAAGACAACAATGCCTATATTAGAAGGAATACTTATTCAAACAAATACTAATGAAATAAAACTTACAACATATGATTTAGAACTTGGTATAGAATATATAATGGAATGTGATGTAAAAAAACAAGGAAGTACAGTAGTAAATGCTACAATGTTTTCAGAAATAATAAGGAAATTACCAGATTCAGAAATACATATAATGCTAAATGAAAATAATTTACTAACTATAGAATGTGAGGGTGCATTATATAAACTTGCAACAATGAATCCAGATGAATTTCCAGAGCTACCAAAAATAGAAGTTGAAAATTCACTAACATTAGAACAGTCAGCATTGAAAAATATGATAAGAAGAACGATTTTTGCTGTAAGTACAGAAGATACAAGACCTATTTTTACAGGATGTCTATTTGATATTAAAGACAATAAGCTAAATATTGTTGCAATAGATGGATTTAGATTAGCTTTAAGAACACTTAATATTCCAACACCAATAAATGATTTTAAAGCAGTTATTCCTGCAAAAACATTAAATGAAGTTAATAAGATTTTAAATGATTCTTTTGATTCTGTATCAATAGGTGTTGCGAAAAATCAAGCAGTATTTGAAATGGAAAACTGTAAAATTGTTACTAGAATTTTGGAAGGAGAGTTTTTAAATTATTCATCAACAATACCTTCAACTTGGCAAACAAGAATAAGAGTGGAAAAACAAAACTTACAAGATAGTTTTGAAAGAATTAGTTTAATTTCTGCATCAACTCTTGAGAAAGAAAAAAAATATCCTGTTAAAGTTTCTGTAGAAATTGGAAAATTAACAATTCTTTGTACAAATCAAGCAGGAGATGCAAAAGAAGAGTTATATATTTCTACAGAGGGGAAGAACATAGAAGTAGGATTTAACCCAAAGTATTTCTTGGATAGTTTAAAAGCTATAGATGAAGAAGAAATTTATATTGAATTTGGCACAAATGTTTCACCTTGTTTAATCAAATCTGTTGAAAATAATGATTATGTATATATGATTTTACCAATTAGATTGAAAAATGAGTAATAAAATAAGGTAAGAGAAAATCTTACCTTATTGTGGTATGTATAGTTTTAAAGATGTAAATTTGGACAAAATATTAAAGGGATAAGAAAATGTGGATTAAAAAATTAAAAATGAAAAATTTTAGAAATTATGAGAATCAAGAAATTGTATTAAATAAAAATATAAATGTGTTCTTTGGGGAAAATGCACAGGGAAAAACAAACATTATAGAAGCAATTTTTTTATTTAGTATAGGAAAATCATTTAGGACAAGTAAGGATTTGGAACTAATTAAATTAAATGAAGATTTGGCAGAACTTGAAATTGATTTTGAAAAAAAAGATAGAGATGGAAATGTTAAAATTAAGATTGGAACTAAAAAAAATATTTTCTATAATGATATAAAAATAAAGAAATTGAGCGAACTTTTTGGAAATGTCCATTCTGTAATTTTTACTCCAGATGATATAAATATATTAAAGGCAGGTCCACAAAATAGAAGAAAATTTTTAGATATTATGATTGGGCAGCTAAGACCAAAGTATATCTATACATATAACCTATATTTAAAAACTTTAGAACAAAGAAATAACTATTTGAAAAAAATAAAAACGGAAAATGCAAAAGAAGATACTCTTGAAATTTGGGAAGAACAGCTTGTTCAATATGCAAAAATAATTGCAAGTTATAGAAATGAGTTTATGGAGAAAATAAAAACGAAGATAAAAGATATTCATAATACAATAACAGAAGGGAAAGAAAATATAAAATTAGAGTATATGACAGAGTGTTTAAATGAAGAAGAGTATAGAGAATTATTAAAATCAAGAAGAAAATTGGATATAATAAAGGGATATACGACTAAAGGTATTCATAGAGATGATTTTGTAATTTATATAAATGATATGCCCGTAAATATTTATGGCTCACAAGGGCAACATAGATCAGCAATACTTTCACTTAAAATTTCAGAACTACAAGTTATAAAAGATGAAATTAATGAAAATCCGATTTTATTATTAGATGATTTTATGTCAGAACTTGATGAGAAAAGAAGAAATAATTTTATGGAAAATATTAAAGATACTCAAGTTATTATTACTTGTACAGATAAATTGTTATTAAATAATATAGATGCAAAATTATTTAATGTTATTGATGGGAAAGTTTTTGAAAAATAATTTTTCTTTTAAAATCCATTTGACAAAATTTAAAATTACAATTATTATATATATAAGTTTCAAAAAGAAAGGATAGACAAAATAGATGGAAAAGTACGAACACAAATATGGTGCTGAACAAATACAAGTACTTGAAGGACTTGATCCCGTAAGAAAAAGACCTGGTATGTATATTGGTAGCACATCAATAAGAGGGTTACATCATTTAGTATATGAAATTGTAGATAACGGTGTAGATGAAGCTTTAGCTGGATATTGTACAGAAATAAATGTTATAATAGAAAAAGGAAATATAATTAGTGTAACAGATAATGGTAGAGGAATACCTGTTGAAATTCACCCTAAAACAAAACTTTCTACAGTAGAAACAGTTTACACTGTTCTTCATGCTGGAGGAAAATTTGGAGGAGATAGTGGATATAAAGTTTCAGGAGGATTACATGGTGTTGGTGCATCTGTTGTTAATGCTCTTTCTGATTGGACTGAGGTTACTGTAAAAAGAGATGGAGGAATATATAAAATAAGATTTGAAAAGGGAAAAACAGTATCTCCACTTGAAAAAATAGGTGAAACAAATGAAACAGGAACTCAAGTTAGATTTTTAGCAGATGGCAGTATTTTTGAAACAGTTGATTATAATTATGAAACACTTGAAACTAGATTTAGAGAAATTGCATTTTTAACAAAAGGCTTAAGAATAACTATTGAAGATAAAAGAGAAGAAGAAACAAAAAAAGCAGATTTTTGCTTTGAAGGTGGACTTATTTCATTTGTTGAATATTTAAATAAGAGTAAAGAAAAGATAAATGCGACTCCTATTTATATTGAAAAAAATGGAGAAGTTCCAGTTCAAATTGCTATACAATATACTACTTCATACTCAGAAAACATCCACACTTTTGTAAATAATATAAATACTGTAGAAGGTGGAACACATTTAGAAGGATTTAAACGTTCTTTAACAAAGGTCTTTAATGATTATGCAAGATCTCATAATATATTAAAAGAAAAAGATGAAAACCTACAAGGGGAAGATATAAGAGAGGGAATTACAGCAGTTGTTTCTGTAAAAGTAAAAGAGCCTCAATTTGAAGGACAAACTAAAACTAAATTAGGAAATAGTGAGGTTACAGGAATTGTAGCAAGCATGGTAAATGAAGCTTTATCAAGTTTTTTAGAAGAAAATCCAAATATTGCAAAAGCAATTTTGGAAAAATGTATAAGTGCATCAAGAGCTAGAGAAGCTGCTAGAAAGGCAAGAGAATTAGTAAGAAGAAAATCAGCATTAGAGACAACAACACTTCCTGGAAAACTTGCAGATTGTAGTAGTAAAGTAGCAGAAGAATGTGAAGTATATATAGTCGAGGGAGATTCTGCAGGACGGAAGTGCAAAACAGGGAAGAGATAGAAGGTATCAAGCAATACTTCCTTTATGGGGAAAAATGCTTAATGTTGAAAAGGCAAGAGCAGATAAAATTTATGGAAATGATAAATTAAATCCAGTTATTATTGCTATTGGAGCAGGCATTGGATCAGATTTTGATATTACAAAAATAAGATATGGAAAAGTAATAATAATGGCAGATGCTGATGTTGATGGTTCACATATTAGAACACTTTTACTAACATTTTTCTTTAGATATATGAGACCATTAATAGAAAATGGAAATGTATTCCTTGCACAACCACCATTATATAAATTGTCTAAAAAGGGAATTGAAGACATATATTGCTATACAGACGATGATTTAGAAAAAGCATATAAAGAATTGGAGGAAAAGGGCATAACAAGAGACCAACTTTCTATTCAAAGATATAAAGGTTTAGGAGAAATGAACCCAGAACAATTATGGGAAACAACGATGAATCCAGAAACTAGAATTTTGGTAAAAGTTACAATGGAAGATGCAATAAAAGCTGATGAAACTTTTACAATATTAATGGGAGATGAAGTAGAACCAAGAAGGGAATTTATTGAAAGCAATGCAAAACATGTTAAAAATTTAGATGTATAAAAATATGACGAATTAAAAGCATATTGAATTGCTCAATATGCTTTTAATTCCTATAGTAAAGCTAATAACAATCTTTACTCAAACTAATTTACCTAATATTCTAACCTAATACATATTACTATATAAATAAGCTATAAACCAAATAAATTAATCAATCATTCGACCATGAATACACTTTTAATAACCTAATTCTTCCAACGATAAGGATTACTAAAGACCATTAAGAAATATACAAATAATCTTATCTCAAATATATTATATACATTGTAACCACAAAAACGTAGCTTTCCTGCACATAACATATTCTTATCGCCGACATATAATAATCCTTAAAAATAAGAGCTATTATATATCTTTGTCCGAAATTTATTAAACCAAAATTATTTAGTCTAATAAACTTCTTGGAACAACTGTTATTAACCTTACTAAAAATAGTATTAACCAAAATAAAAAATTTATACAAAAAAATTTGTAGAATTTTGTCGAAATATTTTTCTTGACTTTTAGAGATTTTATAATATAATAATAGAGTAAAAGGAAAAAGAAAGGAAAAATTTTTGACAAAAATAATGGAAGAAAATAAAATAACAACACAAGATTTTATACCTATAGAAAAAATATTTGACAATGGAATTATTAAATTAAAAAATAAGAAATATATAAAATTATTAAAAGTGAATCCTATTAATTTTAATTTAAAATCCACATTAGAAAAAAATTCAATTTTAAATTCATATAAAATTTTTTTGAAAACTTGTAATTTTGATATTCAAATTTTAATTCAAAGTAGTAAAGAAAATTTAAATAAAAATATCCAAAATATTGAAGAGAATTTAGAAAAAGAAAATAAAGATTTTTTAAATGAAATTGCAAAAGATTATATTGATTATATTCAAAAAATTAATTCAATAAAAAATTCATCGACCAAAAATTTTTTTATAATTATTTCAGAAAGCAATGAAGATTTAGAAGAAAATGTTTTCCAAAAATTGAATGAAAATTTTTTTAAAATAAAGGAATGTTTATATAGATGTGGAAATATAGTTCAAGATATTAATTCAAAAAATGATGTAAAGGAAGTATTTATGTTATTTTTTAATTCTAGAATGTTATTAAAATAAAAAGGAGGAATAAAAATTTTTAAAAATAGAAAATCCAAAAAACAAAAAATAAAAAATGAAGAACCAAAAGTTTTTTATGAAGGGTGTAGGACTATACAAGATGAAATTGCACCATCATATATAAATTTAAAAAATCCAAGATGTTTAGAAATTGATAATTTATTTTATGGAGGACTGATTGTTGTAAATTACTATAGAGAACAAAATGATATTTTGTTAAAAACATTATTGGAAACTAATATTAATATGAACATATCTATTTTTTATGAAAAGCAAGATCAATATAAAACAATAAAAGATTTAACATATCATATAGGAAATGTTGGTGTTGATATTAAAGAAAACAATCAAAATAGAGAAGATATAGATATTGCGATTTACACTTACAATGATGCAAAATATATAAGAAAAGAAATGCAGGTTAATAATGAAGATTTATATTTTTTATATATTTATGTAGAGATATTTTCAGAAAACATAAAAGAACTAGAATATAATTTAAATTGTATTGAAGGAATAATGCAAAGTAAGGGTATGCAAACAAGACGTGCAAATTTTAGACAAGAACAAGTTTTTAAAAGTTCATTACCTATTATGGATAATAATAATGATATAAAAAGTGCAGCTAAAAGGAATGTTTTAACTTCAGGTTTAGTTTCAACATATCCATTTATATCATCTAGTATTTTTGATGAAAATGGAATTTTTGTAGGAAAGAATATATACAACAATTCTTTGATTTTTGTGAATAGATATAATACTGATAAATATAAAAATGCTAATATGTGTATTTTTGGAACATCAGGAGCAGGGAAGTCTTTTTATACAAAACTTTTGATTTTAAGACATAGATTAATTGGTGTAGAACAATATGTAATTGATCCAGAAAGAGAATATACTAATCTTACCAAAAGCTTACATGGAACAGAAATAATAATAGGACCATCATCTAATACTTTTGTGAATGTTTTAGATATAAGAGAAGAATCTTTGGAAAATGGGGAACATGGATATTTAGCAACAAAGATTGGAAAGTTAATAGGATTTTTTAATTTAATTTTTGGTGAATTAGATGAGGAAGAAAAATCTATTTTGGAAGAAAAGTTAATAGATGTATATAATTTGAAAAATATAAATTTTGATGATGAAAGTTTATTTATTCAAAATGAAAATAATATTATTTCTAAAAAATTTAAATCAAGCAAAGATATGCCTATATTACAAGACCTATATAATATTTTACAAGAAGATGAGAAGACAAAAAAATTTAGTATCAAATTAATTCCATTTGTTAAAGGGTCTCTTAAATTTTTTAATAATTATACAAATATAGAGTTAAATAATAAATTGATAGTTGCAGATGTTTATGAATTGGGAGAGGAAAATTTAAAATATGGAATGTATTTATTCATAGATTTGTTTTGGGACAAGATTAAAATAAATAGAAAAAATAAAAAGGCAATTTATTTAGATGAAATATGGAGATTAATTGGAGTTACTTCAAACAAAGAAGTTGCATCTTTTATTTATAAAATTTTTAAAACGATTAGAAAATATGGGGGAAGTAGTGTTGCTATTACTCAAGATATTTCAGACTTGTTTAGTTTGGAAAATGGAATTTATGGAAAAAGCATTTTAAATAACTCAAGTATAAGATCCTTTTTTTCATTAGAAGAAGATAATATAAAAATTCTATCTGAAAATATTAATTTGTCAGACAAGGAAAAAATAGAAATTAAATCTTTAAAAAGAGGGGAAAGTTTAATGTTCATAGGTGATGAACATATTTTAGCAAAAATAGATTGCTCTCCAAAAGAAAAACAGATTATTGAAGGAAATGATTTGGTAGAAGGAGAAAAGGATGATTAAAATTTTAACTGCTATAGGTAATCAAAATATGAATGATAGATTAAAAGAAGAAAAGGATTTTGAAATTTTGGAAAATGATATTTTTTATAAGGAAGGTGTTTTAGAGTTTTTAGAAGAAAATAAAAATGTGGATATAATAATTTTATATGAAAAGTTATATGGAGAAATTGAAATTATTGATTTAGTTAAGAAGATAAAAATTATAAATAGTGATATAGACATATTTTTTATTTTAGAAAGTAAAAATTCTTCTTTAGAAAATTTATTAAAGGAGGAGAAAGTAAAAAATATTTTTTACAATGATGAAATTAATTTTGAAGATTTTATTTCTAATTTAAAAAATATTGAAACTAATGATGAAGAAAATTTAAAAGATGAAATTTTAAGATTAAAAAATATAATTAATCAAAAAGATGAAGAAATTAAAAAATGTAAAATACCAAATTATGAAAATAAAGAAATAAAAGAAGAAAAAACAAAAACAAAAATTATAACAATAATAGGAGAAAAAAATGCAGGAAAAACGGTGATTTTAAATAATATAAATAATTTTTTAAATAATAAAAATAAAATTGAATTTAAAGAAATTAATTCTCATAACTTTACGGAAATAGAGAGAATAAATCTTTTATCATATAAAATTATTTATATTGTTGAAATTAATTTGGAAAAAATTAAAATGAATAAAAAAATCTTAAATATGCTAATTTCAGAGAATAAAATAAGTGCTAAGAAAGTAAATATTATTTTTAATAAAATTGATAAATATTCTATAAATAAAAAAATTGCTAAAAATATTTTTAAAGATTTTAAAATAATTGGAAATATAAAAAATAGTTGTTATTATGATTTTAAATCAAATGAAAAAAATAATTTAAAAAATGAAAATAAAAAATTAAAAAAAATGTATTTAAAAATAATAAAAAAATTAAAGATATAGAAGGAGGACAAAATGGATTTAGAAAAAGATATGGATGTTGCTATAGAAAATAAAACTGATAGAAAGGAGGACTTTCTAAACAGTACATTATGGAAGACAATAAATAATGGAATTGATGTTGGATTAAGATTTTTACTTCCAGATGTTGTGGAAGATGAAATTATAACTCTAAAAGACAATCTTATAAATTATGGTTTAAAAGATGGAATAAAGAAATCAATAGATTCTGTAATAGATACAGGAAAACAAGCAATAGGAATTGTAACAGGAAATTTTGAGGATATTGGACAAATACAAAGTGTTATAAAAAATGGTGGTATTATTGATAAAATATCAGATGTTTTAGATACTGTTATTGATAAAGCACAAGAGGATGGGAAGATAAGTTATAATGTTAGTAATGTTATAAAAAATGGAAAATCTGCGATTTTATCTAGTGTTGAAAGAAATATTGAATCTACTTTAAATGATCAAATAAGTGGTGTTAAACTTGTTGATAAATATATTGAAAATTGGAAACAATATTATAATGAAAAGAATTTTGATGGTATGGAGAAAGAATATAAGAAGATTAAAGAGAAATTAAAAGATTTAACTCCTTTAAGAAATACTTTAACAAATGCAAATTATGTAGAAAATGTACACAATCTAATAAAAAACAAAGGAGGAGATTTTAATTTATCTGAGGAAGAAATGGAATTGATAAATAAATTATGCTAAGTTTGTTATATGGATAATAGTAAACTGTGGAAAATATATTGTAAAGTTACAAAATCAAATAACTTTTCATACAATTTTTTTAATGGAGGGAGTATAATATGTATATTTTGATTTTAATAGGAGCTATGATGTTAAGTTCATTTTTAACATTAGTGTTACATTGTGCTGTGATTCTAGGAAAGGAAAGCGATAAATATTGGAATGAGGAAGAAATTCAAAGGAAAGAAGGGTAGATTGAAAATTTTTCTTCTATGACGAATTTGGAAGTTTTGAAACTGATTGTAAAAGCAAAACAGTAAAAGAATGGTTAATTTTAAACTTAATAAGCCGAAACTTAAATAATACAGCTGTTGACAGATATCATTATTGTATAGTATAATAAAAAAGAAGACATTCAATTCATTTATTGTTGATAATAGAGGACAAATAAAAGCACACTTCAATTGCTTTAAGGTGTGCTTTGAAATAATACAAGGAGTAATAAAATATTGTACGAAATAGAATTTTATAAAGACAAAAATGGAAATAGCGAAATATTAGAATATATGACACAATTACAAAATAACAACAATAAAAGTAACAGGATAAAAGCTAACAAAATAAAATATTATGTAAGTTTATTAAAGCAACAAGGGTTAAAATTAAATAAAGCATACATAAAACATCTTGAGGGTGAAATATGGGAATTAAGACCATTGAGAGATAGAATATTATTTGCTAGTTGGTATAATAATAAATTTATATTATTAAGTGTATTTATGAAAGATACACGAAAGACACCTAAAAGAGAAATAGAAAAAGCGAAGAAATATTTAGAAGATTATAAAAAAAGGAGTGATGAAAATGAATACGCCAAGAAGTGAAGTTGAAAAAGCAAAAACAATGTTAGAGGATTACAAAGAGAGGGTAGCAAATGGTGAACATTTTCCAACATGGGAAGAAGTAGAAAAAGGTTTTAATTTTACACCAAAAGAAACGGAACGAATAAATAGAAAAGTACAAAAAACTATTGCAAAAATAGAAAAAAAGAATGCAAAACGAGCACGAAAGACAGAGAAAAAAGCAAAAGATGTTATTGTAAAAGCATAATTACAGCTCACTTTTATAGTGGGTATTTTTTTTCTTAAGCCTATTTTTTATATTAGGCTTTGATTATTTCTATATGGTCAATTTTAAATACATATAAAAGAATTTATCAGGATAAAAAAATGAAATAATTTTTTCAAAGTCTATAATTAAGTATTTTCAATATTTATATTGATTTTGGAAGAACAAAAACCACATATGATTTTAATACAAAATTTGTAAAAATGGATAACCTGAAAATAGCTATATATCAACATTATATTTTTGCTTTTTATTTTTATAAAATCAAAAAATTAACAAATGCAGATATATCAATGTTCACAGAGGTTTTTGAATTCCGAAAAGTGTAGAAGTCATTGATAATGATAACTTTTCTTAACATTAAAATAAAATTTCATTTTTTTATCCTGAGAATTTAATGTTTTTTCTTGCAAATATTCTTTCTTTTTAGTATAATACAAGATGTATAAAACTTTGAAAAGAGGTAAAAACAATGGCGGAAAGACAAGATGGAAAAATAATTGAAAGAGACATAGAAGAAGAAATGAGGACAGCATACATTGATTATGCAATGAGTGTAATAGTTTCTCGTGCTCTTCCTGATGTTAGAGATGGGTTAAAACCAGTTCATAGAAGAATTTTATATACAATGCATGAAGATGGATTAACTCCAGATAAACCATATAGAAAATCTGCAACAACAGTTGGAGATGTTTTAGGTAGATACCATCCACATGGAGATGCTTCTGTTTATGATGCTTTAGTAAGACTTGCTCAAGATTTCTCTATGAGATATACGTTAGTTGATGGGCATGGAAACTTTGGCTCTATTGATGGAGATCCACCAGCTGCTTATCGTTATACAGAGGCGAGGATGTCAAAAATATCTGAATTAATGCTTACTGATATTGAAAAGAATACGGTTGATTTTATGCCAAACTTTGATTCAAGACTTCAAGAACCAACTGTACTTCCAGCACAAATTCCTGCTTTACTTATAAATGGTTCATCAGGTATTGCGGTAGGTATGGCAACAAATATTCCACCTCATAATTTAACAGAAGTGATAGATGGCCTTATTAAAATAATAGATGAAGATCAGGTTACTGATGAAGATTTAATGCAAATAATAAAAGGACCAGATTTTCCAACAGAGGGTATTATATTAGGTACAGAAGGAATTAGAGAAGCATATAAAACTGGAAGGGGAAAAATTATATTAAGAGCAGAAGCCGAAATTGAGGAGATGTCAGGAAATAGACAAAAAATAGTTGTTCATTCATTACCATATCAAGTAAATAAAGCAAAATTAATTGAAAATATAGCTCAACTTGTTAGAGAAAAACGTATTGAGGGTATTTCAGAAATAAGGGATGAATCTGATAGAGAAGAAAGAGTTAGAGTTGTAATTGAATTAAAGAAAGATGCAAATGCAAAAGTTGTTTTAAACCAATTATATAAAAATACTCAAATGCAAACAAGTTTTGGTATAATTATGCTAGCATTAGTCAAAGGTGAACCAAAAATTTTAACATTAAGACAATGTTTAGATTATTATTTGGAACATAGAAAAGATGTAACTTTACGTAGAACTCAATTTGAACTTGATAAAGCACAGGCAAGATTACACATTTTAGAGGGATTAAAAATTGCTATAGAAAATATCGATGAAGTTATCTCAATTATTAGAAATGCTTATGATGATGCAAAAGAAAGGTTGATGGAAAGATTTAAACTTTCTGATATTCAAGCACAGGCAATTTTGGATATGAGGTTAAAAACTTTATCTGGCTTACAACGTGAAAAAATAGATGAAGAATATAATGAATTATTAAAATTAGTAGAACATTTAAAGGCTATTTTAAATAGTGAACATTTAGTATTTGAGGTAATAAAAGAAGAGCTTATTAAGGTAAAAGAAAAATTTGGCGATGAGAGAAAAACAAAAATAAAGCCAGCAGAAGGTGAAATAGAAGTTGAAGATTTAATAAAAGAAGAACAAACAGTTATTGCATTAACACATTTTGGATATATAAAAAGAATGCCAATAGATACTTACAGGAGTCAAAAAAGAGGAGGAAGAGGAATTACTGGAATTGCAACAAGAGAAGGAGATTTTGTAAAACAAATCTTTACATCATCCACTCATGATATAATTTTATTCTTTACAAATAAAGGTAAAGTCTATAAATTAAAGGGATATGAAATACCAGAAGCAGGAAGAACTGCAAAAGGAACAGCAATTGTTAATTTATTAAGTTTAGCTGCTGGAGAAAAAATTTCTGCTGTAATACCTATTCAAAACTTTGCTGAAGGAAAATATCTCCTTATGGGAACAAAAAATGGTTTAATCAAGAAAACAGCCTTAGAAGAATACAATTCTGGTAGAAATAATGGATTGTTTGCTATTAACTTAAAAGAAGATGACGAATTAATTTCTGTTAAATTAACAGATGGACAAGATAATGTTGTTTTAGTAACTCGTAAAGGTTTATGTATAACTTTTGAAGAAAAAGATGTAAGACCGATGGGAAGAGTAGCACAAGGAGTAATTGGAATAAGGTTAAATAAAGATGATGAAGTTATAGGAATGGAATCTATAATAAACGGAAGTAAAGCAACTTTACTTGCAATTACTGAAAATGGATTTGGAAAGAGAACAGAACTTGAAGAATATAGAGTTCAGCAAAGAGGTGGAAAGGGTGTATCTACTTATAAAATAACACCAAAAACAGGGGAACTTGTTGGAGTTAAAATTACAGATGAAACTCAAGATGTAATGCTTATTACCGATACAGGAACTATAATAAGAATGAATGTCGAAGAAATAAGTGTTTTAGGCAGATCTACACAAGGAGTTACTTTGATCAGAACAAATGACGGAGGAAAAGTTGTAAGCGTAGAAGTTGTCGAAAAAGAGGATGAAAATTAATAAAAAAATTTAACATAATTTACGTATTTCGACAAATTTTTTGAAATAGATATGTTATAATTTATGTAAACAAATTCTTTCAAAGATAGTTACTAGTAATTATTCTGTTTGCTTTTATTTCTAAAATTACTAGTAACTATTTTCTTTTGGTATTAGATAAATAGTAAATAAAGTTGTTAAAGAGAATAATTTTTGTTTTTGTTTACACTAGCAAATTCACAAAGAATTGAATTTGCTGGCTTTTAATATATTTTTCTATGCTATGATTTATAACCTAACAAAAAGTATTTTTTACTTTTTTTATTCCAACTATTGACAAATACGTATAAATATAGTATGATATTTGTGTTATGTGCTTATAAGAGCATAATACAGACGGGCTATTAGCTCAGGTGGTAGAGCACTTGACTTTTAATCAAGTTGTCCCGCGTTCGAGTCGCGGATAGCTCACCAAATGAATATTAATAAAATAATATTCATTTTTGGCCCCTTGGTCAAGAGGTTAAGACATCGCCCTTTCACGGCGGAGACATGGGTTCAATTCCCGTAGGGGTCACCAAAAATTAACTAAATATGCCACTTTAGCTCAGCAGGTAGAGCAACTGACTTGTGGGATAGATAATTTTTAAAATTATTTTGAACTATCTTGCACCTTTATAAGGAAACTTATAAAGTGGACATCGCTAATTCGGGGAAGACTAAATATGAAAATATATGTTAATCCCGAGCTAGGAATGGAAGTTCCAAGTGTAGAGACTTTATACGATGTACCTAATGTAAAACTAAGGTAAAGAGAAAGTCCAGACCGCAAACATAATTATTTATGGCAATGAAAATTGTAGTGGTATGAATCAGTAGGTCATCCGTTCGATTCGGATAAGTGGCTCCAGATTGTCAATAGTTTTGAGGATACTCTTAATTGTTGGCTTTTTCTTTTTGGAGTGATAGTTATGAAATGTTTTAGTGGTACTAATAGGGATAGGAGAGATAGAAAATGAAAGTAATTTTGATTACTGGAGCAGCAAAGGGAATTGGGAGGCAAACAGCAATTACTTTAGCAAAAGAAAATTATCAAGTAGTAGTTAATTATAATAAATCACAAAAACAGGCAGAGGAACTACAAGAAAATTATAATATTGATATATATAAAGCAGATGTAACCTCAAGAGAAGAAGTAAAAAAAATGATTAATTATGTTATTGGTAAATATAAGAAAATAGATGTTTTAATAAATAATGCTGGAGTTTCATCTTTTAATTTGTTTACAGACATTACTGATGAAGAATGGGAGAGAGTAATAAATGCAAATTTATATTCTTCTTTTTGTGTAACTCAAGAAGTATTACCTTATATGATATATGAAAAAAACGGATGTATAATCAATATATCATCTATTTGGGGAATTGTAGGAGCTTCATGTGAGGCACTTTATTCTATTACTAAAGCAGGAATAGATGCAATGACAAAATCATTAGCAAAAGAACTTGGACCATCTAATATAAGAGTTAACTCTATTGCTCCAGGTTTTATTGATACAGATATGAATAAGGAGTTTTCTAAGGAAAGCGTTGAAAGCATAAAAGAGGAAACTCCCCTTGGGAAAATAGGAAAAACTGAAGATATATCCAAGTGTATAAAATGGCTTGTACAAGATGATTTTACAACAGGACAAGTTATATCTATTAATGGAGGATGGGGAATTACATAAAAACAAAAAAAATAAGGGGATGTTATTCCTCTTATTAATTTTTGCTAGTTGCTTTTCTATGATAATTACCAGAAATGATTTTTGGTAGATATGTTATTATTTTATAAACTGCTAGTTTTATCTTTTTACTCCATAAATAAGTTTTTCTTAAAGGTTTTGCCGTGCTTAAGAATTTAGGCTCATTATCTATTGCAATAAGATCTTGAGTCATCTTTTCTAAAGGAAAGACATAATTATTTCCTTCATTATTATCCCATTCACCTTTTTCATTTTTAAAGCATAAATTAAATGTTGTATCTTCTAGCAAATCTATTTCTATTTGGAAACCAAGATCTGTTTTTTCCATAACAATATCATTTACATTATTCCATTCAGGACCAAAACCATAGTGAATTGTTACTTCTTCACAATCATCTTGGTAAAATTTGCCTGTATATGAGATTTTTACCCTACTATTTTCAATTAATTTATCAGTATTAAAAAATATATTCTTTGTTAATTCCATGTTAATATTCTCCCTTTTTATCTTTAGCTATCAGAAATTATATTATATTTTTTGATAATAATCAAGTATTTTTTGTAAAATTTTTATGTTTTTTGACAAATAAAAACAAATATATACGAAAAGGCTGAAAATAGTTGATAATAGTGAATAATAATAAAATATAAGTAACGAGAAAACATATAAATTTAGAAGATTTATATACACGGCAATTTAATAAATTCTGGAATTTTTGTAATATTAATGTAACATTGTT
>CAZUHD010000004.1:12627-41763 GCA_964620415.1 uncultured Clostridium sp. | reverse complement strand
GAATAGTAATTGTATATCCAGATGAATTATAATCTATTGTCATCACAATTAAATTTCCGTCATCATTAGACATTTTTTCTAATTCTACTGATGATGGAACTTCTGATAAATCCATACCTTTAGTTAGATAAAAACCACCATCATTCCTTAAATATTCAATATATTTCAATAAATCTTCTTGTACATTATCTGACTTATATTTTATTATTTTTGTTGTAATTCCGTTGTTCTTTTCCGTAAGATGTAGAACTTATTGTTCTTCTTTCTACTATAGCTTGTATTGATTTAATTGTATCATTTCCTAATTTATATTCATCATTTCCACTATAAATATACCATGATATGCCAAAAACTATAAACAATATTAACCAGCATAAGACAAAAAATAAAAGTATATATTTAGCTTGCTTTTTAATACTATTGGCAGTGTTTTTCCTGTCTTCTAGTATTTGGTTATTGATTAAATCTACCTCTTCTTTATTAAAGTGATTTGATATCCAATTTTTATCATAAAATTTATTATTTTTATCGTATGTATACCTTACACTTACTTCTTCTTTACTAATTACTCCTTCTCCACTATTAGAATAGTTTCGATAGTCAAAAAAAACAGTAAAAAATGAAAGAATTGTTTCTAATTTACTATATTCATCAAGTAAAAATAAATAATAACAGTCTAAATTATTAGACACATTCAAAGGTTTTACAATTTCAGCAATTTGCATATCATCTTTATATATTAATATATTTCGAGTTTTACCAACAGAAATATCATAACCTTTCAATGCAAAATTCTCATATTCAATAACATATTTTGTATCCAAAAAGCCATTTGTTAATTTGTAAAATCTTCCACAAATATTACATTTATTATCTAATATATAGAAAATCGTATCTCGTTGTTTCCCAGTAAATGCCCATTTCATTGGAATGGCTGTATTAGAAATATTTTCCATAACATTATAAGAAGTTACATAACAAATGCTTTCATCTGCCTTAGTAATTATACATTCCCTCTTGTAATCAATATTTAACGGCATATCAATATTCATCCAAGGTGTTCCTGCTAGATATTTTAATTCATTATTCACTTTAATTTCAAATCTATTTTTCAAATTTGATTTTGTTTGTTCAACTTTTATTATCATTTTTATTACCTCTATAGTTTATACTACATATTTCAAATTTAACTTTAATGCAAAGTAGTTTTTCATTATCATAAATTAATTTTTTTACGAATCATTGAATTTTTCTTCTTTTGTGTTTTTGTATATTCAATTGTATTGGATTATCTGTATTTTTTCAATACTTTTAAGAAAAATTAATGTAAGTATTTAAATTTAAAAGTAAATTCCAGATTTGTTCTAAAACTGGATTTTAGTCTTGGACGGACTAAAAATTCCACTTAAATTTTATAATTTAGGTGTGTTTGCTTCTTTACATAATTTCCCATTTTATCTCAAAACTGGTGTTTAGTCTTGGATTTCAAACTGGAATTTACTTTTACACTTGACCTTATAAAAGCTTTGTGCAAATCTACACTTATTTATTAAATTAGCTTCTATTTTATCTACTGTTACAAACTTATATCATTTATTTGACATTTCTCTTATTTTTTCCGTATTTAACTGTATAAAATTATTCTGTTGTATTAATAAATTTCTATATTTTAAATCTTTAATATCATTAAAGTTAATTAATTTCAAATTCTCATCATTTACTAGAATCATATTATTTAATTTAATAATTCCCATATTTTTGCCTATTCTTATGTGTGTTACATTTGCTTTGTATTTACTATGTTGCTGCTTCGGCGAAAACATTGTTTATTCCATTTATTTCTAATACTATTCCAATATATGGTCTTTTACTATTTTTATTAAAAGGTACTTTATTATCAAAATTATATAAATATGCTATGTATTTGTCATCAACATTATAAAATCTTAATCTATCCATTTTTCTCCTTATATATTAAAATTGCAGAGTACATTTGTTGCACCCTGCATATTTTTTCATTCCACTTTTGGTAGGATACTCCAACTTTTTAATTTCACTTAAGGCTTGAATCTCTTTGGGTTACATTCCCCGACGCTTGCGTCGGACAAACTAGAGTGGTATAATAATATCGACAAATGTGGAGGAAAAATAAATGAGTATGTATATTCATAAATCGCATAACGTATCGATATTATTATACCACTATGTATGCCCTACCAAGTATAGAAAAGTAGTTTTCGATTCAGAAAAAGTAGTAGAAGCAATAATAAATGCGTGTAAAGAAATATCCGTCCAATATGAGATAAACTTTGTAGAGATAGGAGAAGACTTAGACCATGTGCATTTTTTAATACAGAGTACTCCAAAATTTGCTCCCGCACAAATAGCAAATATAGTAAAAAGTATAACTGCGAGGTACGTATTTAAAACATGTCCAGAAGTAAAAAAGAAATTGTGGGGAGGAAATTTTTGGAGTGGACGGATATTTCGTGAGCACAGTAGGGAAAAATGGAAATGAAAGGCAAATCGAAAACTACGTAAAGAATCAAGGCAAATCATATAATAAAATTTTTGAAAATCAGATTCAAATTTTTGAGTAGGGCATACAGGCGAATACCCCGCCGCTTGCGACGGGGTAGTTTATTACTCCTTATAGAAGTAACAATTTACTTCTATTCTAGTATATTCATTATACTAAATTTTTATGCTTTTTGTCAATTATTTTGACGTCAAAAATCAGGACAAAAATCTATCAAATCTTTACTTTTTATAATTTTTGTATTGTTATTTCTTCCTTCTTCTCATTTAATTTTACTCCAACTATTCTATCATTTATATTAAACCCTAATTTTTCTATATAGTTATATCATATGCTAATTAGTTTTTTTCTACTATAAATTTTAGCAAAATGAAACTCAGACAATAAAAATGTCAGTACCGATTGAAATACTGACATTAATTTATAATATTCATAATTTGTTCACAAGGAACTTTCTACTGATATAAAATGGTGTTCGGGATTCTTGTGAACATTTTGCTATATTTTAGTGATTTTTCACAATTGCTGAAAGTTTTGATATTACTCATTCTTGCCACAGCAATTTTTGTATTTTTTCCCACTTCCACAAGGACATGGATCATTTCTACCAACTTTTGGTTCATCTCTTACTACTGTTCTGTTTACATTAGGATTATCTAATGTTGATTGTCCTCCATCAACACTATTTATTGATTGAAGAGCAGCCTTAGTTATTTTTGCAGTTTCACTTCTCCTTAAATCTTGTTGTTGTCTTAAATTCATAAGAAGTTTTACAACATCAACTTTGATAGATTCTATCATTTGGTCAAACATTTCTGTACCTACAATTCTATATTGAACAACAGGGTCTTTCTGACCAAGTCCTTGTAAACCTATACCTTTTCTAAGCTCATCCATGCTATCAATATGATCCATCCATTTTTGATCAACCACTTTAAGCATAACTATTCTTTCAATTTCACGAAGTTGCTCAGGTTCTATCTCTTTTTCTTTTTCAGCATATTTACTATGAGCTTTTTCTTTTAACTTTGTAATTATTCCATCAATATCCTTTGGATTTTCCTTGATTTCATCAAGCATATCTATTCCAAAAATATTTTTTATTTCATTTGATAATGAAGTTACATTTAATTTTGTATTTCCTTTTTCATCAGCTTCATTAAATGTCTCAACAGTAGATTCTGCAACCCAGTCAATGTAATTTGAAATAACATTACTTAAATCTATACCATCAAGAACTTGTTTTCTTTGAGAATAAATTTCAGTTCTTTGTACATTCATTACATCATCATATTTTAATACGTTTTTACGTATACTAAAGTTACGTCCTTCAACTTTCTTTTGAGCATTTTCAACAGCTTTTGAAATAAAACCTACTTCTATTGGTATATTTTCATCAACATTTAATGCATTATATACTTTTGTTACTCTATCTCCGCCAAATATTTTCATCAAGTTATCCTCTAAGCTTATATAGAACTTAGAATCTCCTGGGTCTCCTTGACGTCCACTTCTACCACGAAGCTGATTATCTATACGTCTTGCTTCATGACGTTCTGTTCCTATAATCTTCAAACCACCAGCGGCTATTACTTTTTCTTTCTCTTCTTGTATCTGTTCTTGATACTTTTTTTCAAGAGCTTTGAATTGCTCTCTTGCTCTTAAAATATCCTGATCATCGGTTTCATAATATGTGTTTGACTCTTCTATTAGATTAGCTGGAACTTTATTTTCTCTCATTTCTTGTTTTGCTAAAAATTCACTATTTCCACCAAGCATAATATCTGTACCACGACCAGCCATATTTGTTGCTATAGTTACACTTCCATATTTTCCTGCTTGTGCTATAATTTCCGCTTCTTGTTCATGATATTTAGCATTTAATACAGTATGCTTAATTCCTGCTTCTTTTAATTTTTTGCTTAATAATTCTGATTTTTCAACTGAAACAGTACCAATTAATACTGGTTGTCCTTTACTATGAGCTTCTTTAACAGATTCAACAATAGCATTAAATTTAGCTCTTTCATTTTTTAGAATAACATCATTTTCATCTTTACGAATCATAGGCTTATTTGTAGGAATAGCAATAACATCTAAGTTATATATTTCCTCAAACTCGCTTGATTCTGTCATAGCAGTACCTGTCATTCCTGAAAGTTTGCCATACATTTTAAAGAAGTTCTGGAATGTAATAGTTGCAAGGGTTTTTGATTCATCAGCTATTTTTACTTTTTCCTTAGCTTCTAATGCTTGATGTAATCCTTCATTATATCTTCTTCCATACATAATACGTCCTGTAAATTCATCAACTATTAACACTTGCCCATCTTTAACAATATAATCAATATCTTTTTTCATAACACCATGTGCACGTAATGCTTGATTAACATGATGAACTAAATCAGAGTTTTCTATATCATTAAAGTTTTCTAATCCAAATTCTTTTTCAGCTTTTTCTATACCTTTACCTGTAAGAGTAGCTGATTTTGCTTTTAAGTCTACTATATAATCATATTTTTCATTATCTTCTTGTTGATCATAATCTTTAACATCTTCTTCAACAATAACCTTTGCTTGTAATTTTCTTACAAAATTATCTGCTCTTTTATATAAATCTGATGAAGAAGTTGCTCTACCAGATATGATAAGAGGAGTTCTTGCTTCATCTATTAATATACTATCTATCTCATCTACGATAGCAAAATGTAATCCTCTTTGAACAAGTTGATTCTTGTATATTACCATGTTATCTCTTAAATAATCAAATCCAAATTCATTATTTGTACCATAAGTTATATCTGCATTATAAGCATCTTGTTTTTGTTTTGGATTTTGTCCTGAAATAACTAATCCAACACTTAATCCTAAGAATTTATAAAGTTTACCCATCCATTCGCTATCACGTTTAGCTAAGTAATCATTTACAGTTACAACATGAACACCCTTTCCTTCTAATGCATTTAAATATACTGGAAGTGTAGCAACAAGTGTTTTTCCTTCACCTGTTTTCATTTCTGCAATTCTGCCTTGGTGAAGTATAATACCTCCTATTAATTGAACATCAAAATGTCTCATTCCTAACACTCTTTTTGAAGCTTCTCTAACTACAGCAAATGCTTCTGGAAGAATATCATCTAATGTTTTTCCATTAGCTAATAATTCCTTAAAATATGGAGTCTTTGCTATTAGTTCTTTATCTGAAAGTTTACTCATTTCTTCTTCTAATGCATTTATACGTTGTACAATTGGCATCACTTTTTTTACTTCTTTTTCGCTGTATGATTTAAATAATTTCATAGTATATTTCCATTCCTTTCTTCAAAGTCAACTTTAGTTTAAGAAAACTTGTAAACTCTTGTCTTAAACTTATTTTGGATTTTTACCTATCTAATATATCACTAAATTGAATTTTTATCAAGTTTTTTTGTAATATTATTTGAATTTATGAATAAATTTCTTATATCAGTATAGTTACAAGAACTAAATTGTAACGGAAAAGAGGTTTTAAATGTTTTTATATAATATAAAGTTAAATGGCAAAAAACTTATTAAAATTATATTTACTATTATATTAATTGTTATTTTAATCATTTTTTGTATTGGAATCTATAATATATTTTTTAAAGATTCTGAAAACACAAATTCTTCTAGTGCAGAAGATAAAAACATTATTACATTAGATGATGCAATAAAAGCAGATGATGTATTTGAAATTACTGAGGATAACTATACCGATATTTTACAAACGGTAACAGATGATGTTGATTCATATATTGGCTGTAAAATACATTTTACAGGATATGTGTATCGTCTTGTTGATTTTGATGAAACTGAATTTGTACTTGCAAGAGATATGATTGTAGACAAAAATAAATCAGGAACTTTAGTTGTTGGATTTTTATGTACTTATGATAAAGCAAATGAATTTGCAGATGATACTTGGGTTGATATTACAGGAACTATAACTAAAGGAAACTATCATGGTGATATTGCTGAAATAGAAGTACATAATATGGAAAAATGTGAAGTTCCTGAAAATAAATTTGTTGATCCTCCTGATGATACATATATTCCAACAAGTAGTATGTTATAAACATAAAAACTTTAAAATAAATTTTTACATTATCACTTTATTTTTATAAAATAATGTGGTATAATATTATTCGTTATGCTTTATAGCATTTCATATTAAACCTCGTGTGATTTACCAATCACAGCAATAAAGAATTTTAGGAGGTGTGATTATGATGCGAAAGGTTGTCTACAACGGAAAAACAGAGTGTCCAACTGGGTGCTCAAGCCCCTCTGAACTGAAGTACGATGCTGTATATACCGTGCGGTACTCAATGCAATCAGATACAGTTACTTTCTTCGCCTTAGATGAAGTATCTGGATACTTCTACGACAAGTGGTTTGACGATCTTTCTCAGTTAGAGACGCGCTTTGTCACTTCCAAACGGATTCCTGAGGAAGAAAAAGTTCTCGAATGTTCGTCTCTTACGTTTGAAAAAGGGCATATCAAGCATTCACCTGGTTCAATAGTATTTAAGGTACATACGTTTGATATGCTTGGTAAGAATACTTACCGCGTAATAGCAAAAGGGATTGTCTTTATAGTGGCAGTCCAGTCATAATCAACGTAAAAAAAGATCTATCTTTCTCCATTCGTTTTAAAAACAAATGGAGTTTTCTTTTTATTCAATATCAAATATTGTCTTTACTATTCCTCCATCTACGAAATTAGAAAATATATTTTTTAAAATTATCAAAACAATTGGTCCAACAAACATGCCTGCAACTCCCATGAACTTAAATCCAGTATACATTGCTGCAATTGTAAATATTGGATGAATTCCAATATTTCCGACTTACAATTTTAGGCTCTATAAATTGTCTTACAACAGAAATAATTATCCAAAGTACTATAATTGCAATTCCTAACTTCAAATCTCCATTTATTCCTGCAAAAATTCCCCAAGGTATCATAATAGTTCCTGACCCTAATATTGGAAGTGCATCAACAAAACCTATTCCTATTGCATATAATAAAGGAAATTCAACATTAAATCCTGCAAAATACAATATATACAATCCAACTAAACATATAACAAATGATATAAATATTAATATTACTTGTGCTTTTAAATATCCCCCAAGTATTTTTGCAAGCTCTCTAATATGTTTAGTTAGCTCTTTTATCCATTTAGCAGGTAAATGATGCTCTAATTCATCTAGCATATATATTTTATCTGTACAAATAAAATATAAAGCAAGTATTGTAATACCCAAATATATTGCAAATGTTGGAATAGATGTTACTCCAGAAATAAGTTTTGTTAATAACGTTTGGAAGTAATTAGCAATTTTCTCAAGTAAAGAAAAACTACTGCTTTGTATAATATTTAATATTTCATCTGGTATTTTAAATTTACTGAAATCTATTATATTTAATAGATTTTGTATTTGATTAGATATTTTATCATAATAATAGTTAAAACTTGAAAGTAAATTACTTGATTCTGAAACTAATGTGATTATTCCCCATGTTAGTAATCCTATAATTATTCCAAATGTTACTATAAATACTATAATTGAGCTTAATCTCCTAGATATTTTTAATCTTTTCATTAATTTTTTTATAAGAGGTTCTATCATTAGAGATATTACAAAAGCTATTAAAAATGGCATATAAAATATTGCAAGTTTAAATCCAACCCAAACCAATAGTGCTACTAAAACAAGTACAAATATTCTCTTACAAACACTTGTCCAATATGTAAAATCTTTTGACATAAGCAAAACTCCTCTTTTGTATTATATGTAAAAATAAGGGTTTTATACCTTATTTTAAAGCAATTGACATTATTTTAGCTAAATACTTCATGCTATTTAATGCCTCATTTAATGTGTTTCCTGTTGCTCCAACTTCTATTATACAAGCTGCTTTTCCAAGATGTTGATTATATCTAGAATTTCTTAAAACTAGGGGCTTAAATAAACCTGGATAAATAGAATTTGCTGTTTCTTGTATTTTCATTGCAAATTTAAGATTAGAATTCCAATTAGAGTGTGATAATCCTCCTCCATCTGTTCCCATTACAAACATTAATTGTGCACAATATTCTTCTCCTATTTTTACAGTTGGAGCATAAGAACTTTTACTCCCTATTGCATCTCTATGTAAATCTATTATTATATCTGATTTGAAACTAGGCAAAATACTTTCTACAGTGGCTAAAGACCTATTATAGGAACCTGTATATGATGGATAATCATGGTATGCTGTATTATGATTTACTTTAAATCCTAAACTTCCTAAGCAATTAGTAAGTTCATCTCCAACTCTTGCAACCGAATAATTTAAATCTGTTGTTCTAAAATTTCCTGTTCCTTCATAAGTATATTCTGCAGTAGGAGTATAGCTTTCACATGTATGGGTATGAAATATTATTACATTATCAGAATTTATGTTTAAATCACTAGAATTTAATATATCATCTGTTAATTCATAAGAAGTTTCATTTTTTATTTTAACGCCATTGTATTCTCTATTAAAACTTTCTTGAATAGGATCAGGTGTTACAATTTCAGTTGAAACTGCAGTCGTTGGAATAGGCTCTGTAGATTCTTTATTTTTTTCTTCAACTGATGTAATTTCTGTTTCTTCAATTTCTTCTACTTTTTCCATGTTTTCCACTTTTTCTTTCTTTTCAGCTTCCTTGATATTAAATATATTTGAACCTGTTTTTAAAATAGTCCTCATTCTGGCATTAAATCCATTTTCTTCTACTTCTTCTGTTTTTTCTTCTATAGGCATATTTGTCCTAGAAAAAGCCTTTATAATAGAACTTTCATTATTTATACCAAACTCAATAAAACTACTTACATTAAATGATATTTTTTTCTCTGATGTGTTTACAGCTTTAAAAACTATTCTAGCTAAAATACATATAACAATTATTATAAAAGTTATTTTAACAACATCCCTTAATCTTATTATTGTAACTTTGAACATATATCTTATCTCCTCATAGATATATATTCTTAAATTATGGTTTTATGATAAAAATAAAATAAACGAAACATTATAACTTAACATAGAGCAATTATTTATATAAAGCAATTTTGTATTTTTTATAAAGAAAATTTATTATTTTAATATTTTCTTCAAAATATAATTTTATTGCACAAATAAATGAAGTTATATCGCAGTTTTATATATATAATACTACCACCTGTTATCAGAAGTTTTTGATAACAGGTGGTATGCAAAGTAAAATATAATTTACAAAAATAAAGCCTTTTAAAACTTAACATCGCAACACACTATCTTTTTATATTTGTTCTATTTAAGAATAAACAATATCTATCACTTGGTCTAATAAATCTTTTGGTAATTGTTCTACGATTTGATAAGTTATATTATTTAAATCTAAGGCTCTTATATGTTCACACAATATTACTCCAGTTGTTTGTGTTCTCTTATCTAAAGGAATATGCAAAGGGAAATGATTATTTGTATTTGTAATAGGACAAACGATAGATAATTTAGTTCTATCATTGAATATATTATTACTTATTACAACAGCAGGTCTATAGCCTGCTTGTTCATGTCCTACTTGTGGATTAAAATTAATTTTTATAATTGTTCCTTGTTTTACCATATTTCTTTTCCTTCTGAATTTCCCCAATCTATTTCTGCTTGTTCATATTCTCCTTTATAGTCTGCAAATAATTCTTTTATATTCTTCCTTTTGCCTTTTGCTTTTTCCATAATTAATTTACCATTATCTACTACTATCAATATTTGTTCATTTTCTGACCAATTTACAGTGTCTAATATTGTTTTAGGTATTCTTACACCTTGACTATTTCCCCATTTTTGAATTGTTGTAGTCATATATATCAACTCCTTCTTTTTAGTATATACCAAAATAAGAATTTTGTTAATATTTATTATAAGCCTTTTTTTACTTATTATTTTATATAAATAATTATCCCTAAAGCTATACTTTGGGATAATTATTTCAATTTATATAAGTTCTTTATGCAGATTTTCTAAAATATCATTAGATACAATTTTATTAAACATAATTGAAATTTTAGCTTCATTTATTTCCATACTAATTATATCAATTTTACTTTTTTCAATAATGTTCATTGTTTTATTTAAAATGATATTATTACTCATTATTCCGCTTCCAATAATAGAAATCTTAGAAATATCCATATAGGAATATTTTATCTCACTAAATCTATGATCCAAAAGATAAATCAGCTTATTAAGTTTAGGTTTAGAAATAGTAAAAGAAATATCTAAAACATCACTACTACTATTTACAAGATTTTTAACACTCAATTCATTATCTATAAAAGAATTATACAAATTATTAAATTTATCTAAAGAATAAGTATCAGAAATAACATGGATATATTCTATATTATCATTTTTGACAATACTTTTAACCTTACAACCTTCAATCTTATCATTTATTAAAGTACCTTCATTATCATTAAAAGTAGACATTGCAACAATTTCAACTCCATATTTTTCTCCAATTTCAACACATCTGTTATGAAGAACTTTAGCTCCTTCATCTGCAATATCTAACATTTCAGAATAAGAAATATTATCTAACTTTTTAGCCATTTTAGAGCGATTAGGGTCTGTTGAATAAATACCATCAACATCAGAGAAAATGTAACATTTTCTTGCCTTGAGCTTAGCAGCCAAAGCAACAGCTGTAGTATCAGATCCTCCTCTACCTAAAGTAGTAATATCCATGTTTTTATTAATACCTTGGAAGCCTGCTACAATTACGACTTTACCTTTATTAAGTTCTTTAATAATTCTTGATGTATCTATGTTCTCAATAATCGCATCCTGATTAGTATTATTAGTATATATTCCTGCTTGCCATCCGAGTCAAAGAAATAGATGGAATATTCATCTGATTCAATAAGATAGCAAGTTTAGCCATTGACATTTGCTCTCCAGAGCTTAACAAAACATCTAGTTCTCTTTCATTTGGTGTATCAGATAAGCTTAAAGCCTCCTTAATTAACTCATCTGTTTTTTTACCTTGTGCAGAAACAACTACAACAATTTTTTTATTATCATCATAAAATCCTTTAATCTTTTTAGCAACAATATTTAATCTATCATTATCCGCTACAGAACTTCCTCCAAATTTTAATACTACTAACTCCATTTATTTAAACCTTCTTACAAAAAATATTGTAGACCTATTTAATTATAAACATGATCTACAATATATTATGTTGACTATTTAATTAATGTTACTACTTTGTTTTAGAAAAGCTTCAATAAAGCCATCTAAATCTCCATCCATAACTCCTTGAACATTACCAACTTCAAAATTAGTTCTATGATCCTTAACCAAAGTATAAGGGCAGAAAACATAAGAACGAATTTGACTACCCCAAGCAATATCTTTTTGTTCGCCTTTAAGTTCTTCAACCTCTTCTTTATGTTCTCTTTCCTTTAAATCCATAAGTTTGGATTTAAGCATTTTCATAGCATATTCTCTATTTTGTAATTGAGAACGCTGAGTTTGACAAGAAACAACTATACCTGTTGGAATATGAGTAAGCCTTACAGCAGAAGAAGTTTTATTTATATGCTGTCCACCTGCACCAGAAGCTCTAAAAACATCCATTTTTATATCGTCAGGATTAATATATAAATCAACATCATTGGAAATTTCAGGTAAAACTTCTACTGATGCAAAAGAAGTATGCCTTCTTCCCCCACTATCAAAAGGTGAAATTCTAACCAATCTATGAACCCCTATTTCGCCTTTTAGATAGCCATAAGCATTTTCACCTATAACAGAAAAAGTAACACTTTTAATACCTGCTTCATCACCTTCTAAGAAATCAAGTTCCTCTACTTTATATCCAGACTTAGTCCCCCATCTTGTATACATTCTATAAAGCATCTCTACCCAATCTTGAGCCTCTGTTCCACCGAGCTCCAGGGTGAATAGTTAGAATTGCATTATTTTTATCAAATTTACCTGATAAAAGAACTTCAATTTCAAATTTTTCCACTCCTTTTTCAAGGCTTTTTATATTCTTAGAAACTTCATTTGCAAAAGTTTCATCATATTCTACTTTAATTAAATCTATAATTTCAATATTATTTTGAATTTCACTTTCTAGGTTTCTATATTTAGTAATTTTTCCATTTAAAGATTTAATCCTACTTAAAATCATATTAGAATTTTGACTGTCTTCCCAAAAGCCAGGTTTTACGGTCTCTGCTTCCAAAGATTTTAAATCAGCTTCAATTTTTACAATGTCAAAGAGAATCTCCTAAATCTTTTAATCTCTTATTTAAATTACACATAGTTCTAGTAATTTCATCTAAATCTAACATACATATATCTCCTTTCTCAAAATTTAAGCCATAATTTTTCCACAAGAAACAAGTTTTACATTTTAATCTTATTAGTAGATGTTTTAATTAAAGGTTCATCTGTTAAAATCAAATGTTTAATATACTTTTTTTACTTTTGTAATAAATGCAATATTACCTTTATATTGCTTAACTAAATTACACATAACCCTCTTTAATGTTATTAAATCCATGTATTTCTTTAAATTTATTTTTACATTTTCCTCTAAAATGTGGTTTGTTAAACTAGATTATCACATTTATAATTCATTGTCAATTGCTTGACTTGTTCTTCTAAAATATTGCTATTGCAAAATACAGAGAAAAATGATATAATTGGAAACATAAATGGTTTTTAACCATTGTATATTAAACTTTCTCACGAACCGTATTGGACCAAAATCAACAAGGAGGGAGCTTTATGAGTGAGAAATTTAAAAATGGTTGGCGGGAACTAGCAGACGTGTTTGTTTTAAGCACAGTTTCTATTTTCTATGTGCTATTAATGTTTGCTCTTCATATCACTGTCCTTTTAATTAAGGCAGTGATAGTTGGTGCGATTTTAATGGCATGCTGGAACATTGCTATGCCTACAATGTTCGGATTTTCAAAAATAACAGTAATTCAAGCCGCTGTTATTGAGTTTACACTTGAATGGCTTAGATATGATGCATTTAGCATCGCAAAACCAGTATACGCTACACTGGAATTTGCGACCTTTAACCTTAGCCAAAATGAAAGAATGTCGAGGATTGCAACTGTAATCTCTTTTATCGTTTTTTCAGTTGCTTCAATTTTGGTTACTGTCCTGGTTACAAGGTATACATGGAATAGCATTTTGCCTAACTTGTTAAATGCTAAATTGGTTCACATTACTTTTGGACAGGCTCTGGGATTTGCTTGCTTGTTCAATTGGCTCTTTGGGAATTGGGACATGTCAGAACCCGATGATAGTGATGATATGGATGAAACTGATGATGTTTAACTGCTGACCAGTGTGGTGAGAGCTAAGATTAATGCTCTTACCACTTTTTAAATAAATTTTTACAGCTATTCTAAGTCACATTTGTTCTGAAACCTAAAATTTTCATTTGACAAAAGTAAATAAAATATGGTAAAATGAATATAATAATATAGAATAACTTATGTTATTCATTAAAAATGAGAGAGTTCCTGCTTTAGTGGAAGATTAAAAATGAGAGAGTTCCTGCTTTAGTGGAAGATTAAAAATGAGAGGATTTCTCAAGCGAGATTTCCTCTATTTGTTTGTTTATAATGCAAAGGAGGTTCTGAATATGTTTAAAATAAAAAATGGTCAATTAATAATGTATGATATATCAGAAAAATATAAGCAATATTTAAGAAATTTTGATTCTAAAGTTAGTCTAAAAGAAAATCGAAAATTTTATGGTATATTAGTAACTAATGATAATATAGATTATTATGTTCCTTTTACATGTAAAGTCAAAAAAAATACAAATTCCAAACTTACTATAAATATAAAAGAAAAAGATAGAACTATAGCTAAATTACTTTTAAATAATATGATTCCAGTAAATG
Organism: uncultured Clostridium sp.; assembly: GCA_964620415.1. Taxonomy (GTDB): domain Bacteria; phylum Bacillota; class Clostridia; order TANB77; family CAG-508; genus CAG-269. The sequence continues at coordinate 27,241 of CAZUHD010000004.1, read as the reverse complement.
AATGTGATTCTGTGATAGTTGATATAGATAATGAGAAATACAAAGAATATTATAACAAAGAAATATTATATTTGCGTAAAAATAATATACAACAAGAAATAATAAAAAAAATAAATAAGATGTATGAAATATTAGGAGATGAAAATAATAGAGATTATAGCTTCTTTAAAAAAATTTGTTGTAATTTTCCATTATTAGAAGAAAAATGTATTGAATATAATAGAGTACAAAAAATATTGCCTAAATTAAAATATATAGAAGCGGAAGAAGATCTTTTTTACATATATGATTCTTTGGAAAATAAGGATTTGTTTGAAAAATCTACTTTACTTTTAGATAAAGAGAAAAATGAATTAAAAAACATAGATATTAATAGTATTGAAGATAAAGTTTACGAAAATCTCTTTTAATTCGTTTAACTAACTTAATTGCTCTATTAAAAAAGATTTTATAGACAAAAGTGTAAGTAGGTATCTGTTAAAATTTGTATTACTTTCTTATTTCTATAAAATCTATATGAAAAATATTATCAATTTAAGAAAAAAACTTAATTAACCTTTTGCTTAAATTCCATAAAACTTGTATCATCTGAAATTCTTACTCTAGGAAGCTTATATTTAGAAGCTCCTTTTTTTACTCTTCCAGGTGCTGTTGTAACGGCAAGCTTATAATTAGTATCTTTTAGTACATTAATTGCTGTTTCTGTATAAGAGCCAAAAGGATAGCAAAAAATATCAGCTCCTCCTAAGACTTCTCGAGATAGCAAAACATCTTCCTTTATTTTATCATAATCTAAAGATAACATTATTCCTTTTCCATCTGAACCTGCTCTATGCATATCATAAGAATGTGACTGATAGCTTATACCTTCTTCTTTGTTTTCTGCTCTATTACCATACCAATATGTTATTACAAAAGATGTAGCAGGAATATTGTATTTTTGTAAAATAGGTACTGCAAGTTCAAAAAATGATGGATCACCATCATCTGCTGTAATTACAACACTTTTTTCTGGTAATTCTTGTTTTTTATCTATAAAATCTTCTACTTCTTGCCAAGTTGGAAAATAAAAATCATTTTCTGATAAATATTTCATTTGCTCCTCAAATTTAGATATTTCTAAATGATTTCCATCTTTTCCTTCTTCTTTATTTTTATCATAGAAAAAATGATACATAAGAATCGGCAATCCTTCTTCAGATAAAACTTTTCCATTTACAAGTTTTTCCTCTAATTTTGATTTATTTATATCTACTTCTTCTGTTTCATTATTTAGCTCTGCTATGTTTCCTGTATGGGTTACTTCTTTTGATTGAAAGTAATCTTTGTTTTTATTTATAAATTTAACTATAATAGTAGCTATTAATATAAGAACTATAAGCACCAAACAAACTTTAAAAATATTTAATTTTTTCACCATTTTAGACTTCCCCTATATATAATTTACATATAAATTTAATTTCTCCATATTTTTCACAATTATACGATAATGGAAATCAATGTATTTTGTTTATTATTTTCTAATTATTTTGAGTTTTGTTTGAAAACAACTTAAATAAAATTGACTTTTAAAATCTAAAACTATATAATTAACTTAAAAAAATGAGGTGATTATATGATTGCAAGAGAAAATAATCCAAGTTATTTAAATGCTTTTTTAGATTATATGGTAACTATTCAAAATAAATCTCAAAATACTGTAAAAGAATATAACTATGATTTAGCGACATTTCTAAAATTTATAAAAATACATTTTAAATTAACAGATGAAACTGATTTCGACAAAATTGAATATAAAGATGTTAGTGTAGATACACTAGGAAAAATTACATTAGATGATTTACACGCATTTCTTGCTTATTTAACAACAAACTATAATAGTAAGCCTACAACTAGGTCTAGAAAAGTTTCAAGTTTAAGGATGTTTTTCAATTATCTTTGTTTAAAAGATATTATTCAAGTTAATCCTACCCAAAACCTAGAAACTCCTAAACTTGGTAAAAGACTACCTAAATATTTAAGTTTAGACCAAAGTAGAAAATTATTAGAGGCTTCCGATAACCAAGATGATCGAAACAAAGAACGTAACTTTGCTATTACAACTTTATTTTTAAATTGTGGTATACGTTTATCTGAACTAGTTGGTATTAATATAAAAGATATAAATTTTGACGATTGTCAAATGAATGTAATTGGTAAAGGTAATAAAGAAAGGGCAATATATTTAAACAAAGCTTGTATTAGTGCCTTAAATAGTTATTTATCTGTTAGGCAAGCTAAAAATGTAAAAAAAGATAATAAAGATTCAGATAAAGCTTTATTTTTAAGTGAAAGAAATCAAAGGATTGGTAAAAGAACAGTTCAAGATATAATATATAAAGAACTTAAAGTAGCTGGAATTGATACAGATAAATATTCTGTTCACAAACTTCGCCATACGGCTGCAACTCTTATGTATCAATATGGAGGTGTTGATATAAGAGCTCTGCAAGAACTACTAGGGCATGAAAGCATTTCGACTACTGAAATTTATACTCATGTAAGTAATGAACAAGTTAGAAATGCTGTAGAAAATAATCCTCTTGGAGATTTTAAACCGTAAAAACTCGCTTGTAAATAACAAGCGAGTTTTTTGGTAAGTTAGAAAGTTGTTAGTACGATAGGAAGACCTGTTAAAGGGGTTTTCCCATCTCTACCAGGGAAACCCAATGTAACAAGTACATTAGATGGCAGTAAGATTACAGGTCTTACATCTGCCTCTAAGACCTTGTGGAAAATGTTTTTTTCCTTGAAGATTAAAGGTTCTCCGTTGTAGCCTGCAAACCAAAGTCCCCTGCGATGGTTTTTAAACATTCCAGAAGCTAAAAAGCTTCTGCGATTTGTTAGCCTCAAAAATAGAGGCATGCTCTCTAGCATTTCGATTGTAATCGGAACACCTTTCGCTTTAAGTGCAAGATTGCTATACAAACTTGCAACTTTCTTGAGCACCTTGGTTTCACCTTTTGTGCCAATGTCCATATGTAAATGGATCATGGTACAAAAAGTTTCTCTTTCAGGAACAAGGTATACTTTGTTCTTGAAAAGGAACGGATGCCAACCAATACCCCACAAGCTTTCAACGTATTGGTCTGATCCCCAACCCGTTTCAGCTACGGAAAGGATTTCCTTTCCGATATCCGGATTGTACTGAACATACAATTTTGTTATATGTTCGTAAATTCTTGGATTCCGTAGGGCATCTTTCAGTCGAAGTTGTAACACTCGAAGACTCCTTTCTTTTTTTACTTACAGTTCTTGAGTATAACTTCCTAACCTCCCATCTTTTTTATTTGTCGCAAATTTGCTTCAAATATTTTGCAAATTGCTTAATCTATTATATCATATATTATGTAAAGTGTCAATTTTAACCAATTTAAATTTTCTATAGAAGTCCTTGAAAAATTGCTTGACAGAGCTAGAAATATATAGTATAATATTAAATTGTAATCCGCTTAGTCAAGGTACATAAATGTTATTGAAATGAGTAACTACCTGAATTTAAGGATTAGCGAGTATACAAATAAGGGAGGTGCATTTTAAGATGTACGCAATAATTGAAAGCTGTGGAAAACAGTATAAAGTTGCAGAAGGAGATATAGTATTTTTCGAAAAACTTAATTCTGAAGAAGGAGAAAAAGTTGAATTTAACAATGTAGTATTAGTTTCTGATGATGGAAAAATACAAATAGGAAATCCTTATGTTAAAGGTGTATCTGTTGAAGGAAAAGTAATTTCTCATGGAAAAGCTAAAAAAATAATAGTTTTTAAAATGAAAGCTAAAAAGAATGAGAGAAAGAAACAAGGACATAGACAACCATACACTAAAGTTGAAATAACTTCAATTAAAACAGTTACTAAAAAAGATGTTTCTGAAAATACTAAAAAAGAAAAAACAGAAAAAGAAACAACTAATAAAGTAGCTACAAAAAAGTAGAAGCATAATTTAAAAGAGATATAATTTTAAAACTGAAAGGAGCTGAGAAACATGGCACATCATGTTGGTCAAGGTAGTACAAGAAATGGTAGAGATAGTGCATCAAAACGTCTTGGAATAAAAAAAGCTGACGGACAATTTGTTCCCGCAGGAAATATTCTTGTAAGACAAAGAGGAACAAAAATACATCCAGGAATGAATGTTGGGGTTGGAAAAGATTACACTTTATTTGCTTTAGTTGATGGAACTGTTAGATATGAAAGAAAGGGTAAAGATAAGAAAAAAGTAAGTGTTTACCCAGTAGTTGAAAAAGAAAAATTAGAAGCAAAATAAAAAGAAAATAATATTTATTAATTAGGAGGCAAACTTACCTCCTTTTTTTGTTTTTTGTTTTAAATTTTTACTTCTGCAATTAAATAAAAAAAATATTTGATAAAAATGTAATAATGTGTTACAATATAAGTATAAAAAATGCAATTTAAACTGCAAAATTTATACTTAATTATAAGAAGAGGTGTTAAAATGAAAAGATTACTATATCAAGATTTATTAAATTGGAAAATTTCTAATGACAGAAAGCCTTTAATATTAAAGGGTGTAAGACAATGTGGAAAAACATGGATACTTAAAGAATTTGGGAAAAATAATTATGAAGATGTTGCATATTTTAACTTTGAAGGAAATACGTCATTGCAAGAAATCTTTTCACAAGATTTAGATGTTAAAAGAATAATAGAAGAATTGTGCATAATAAACAAAAAGAAAATAAATCCAGAAACAACATTAATAATATTTGATGAAATTCAATTTTGTAATAATGCATTAACATCACTAAAATATTTCTATGAAAATATACCAGAATATCATATAGTATGTGCTGGATCATTGCTCGGAATTGCACTCTCAAAGCCATTATCATTTCCAGTAGGAAAAGTAGACTTCTTAGAACTAAGACCAATGAATTTCTATGAGTTTTTACTTGCAAATAATGAAGAAATGCTAATAGACTATTTAGAAAAAAATACTGACAAGGTAAACACAGCATTTGAGAATAAATTGATAAATTATTTAAAATATTATTATATAGTTGGTGGAATGCCAGAAGTAGTATACAAATGGGTTACAACAAAAGACATTGAACAAGTAGAAAAGATACAAGATATAATTTTAAACTCTTATGAATTGGATTTTGCAAAACACGCACCATTATCTGATACTCCTAAATTAAGCTTAATATGGGATTACATTCCAAGAGAACTTTCAAAAGAGAATTCCAAATTTATATATGGACATATAAAGCAAGGAGCAAGAGCAAAAGATTTAGATGATGCATTACAATGGTTAATTTCAGCAGGACTATGTTATAAAGTAAATAAAGTAGAAAAACCTAATATACCTCTTTCAAGCTATGCAGATATGCAAAGTTTCAAGATTTATATGTGTGATGTTGGCTTACTTAGAAGAAAAGCAAAAGTAGATGCTAGCATAATTTTATCAAATAATATAGAAATATATAAAGAATTTAAAGGAGCTATTGCAGAAAATTTTGTTTTACTAGAACTTATCTCACTAAAAAATGGAGATATTCCATATTATTGGACTTCAGGCAACAAAGCAGAAGTAGATTTTATATGGCAATTGAAAGATAAGATAATTCCAATAGAAGTAAAATCAGGTGAAATCATAGCTTCAAGAAGCTTAACACTATATAGGCAAAAATACAAACCAGAAATTGCATTAAAATTTTCAATGAAAAACTTAAGTATACAAGAAGGGATAAGCAATATTCCATTATATCTAATATGGAATTTAAAAAAATTTATAGATCTATAACATAAAGAGAAAAATAATAAACTATTAATTAGGAGGCAAACTTACCTCCTAATTTTTATATTCATAAAAGAATAGGCTCAATTTGTTCTCCATCTAATGCCATTTCTATAGTTTTAATAATATAATCAGGATCAAATACAATTGACCTAGGTTTGGTTATAGGATTATCTTGTTTAAAAGGAACAAAATAATAATTTTTTCTATTTATAAGTTTACCAATACTAACTAAATTAGCACCAAGTCCATTATTAGTAGATGGTGCAACTACTACTGGTAAATTGTTTCTTAAGTGAGATTTTGCTCTTACTTTCTGCTAGCAAACTTGGGGCTTAAAAAAATTGGTCTTTCTTTAGTGACACAGGGTTAAACATTTTTTTATTATCCTCACTGATTTTAGTATTTAATAACTTAATTTCAACTACATCTTTTTCACCTCCATAAATTTTTTCTATAAACAAACTAACTATGTCTCTTTTGGTTTTTAAATCATAATAGTCAAATATTTTGAAAGATGAATCAATTATTTTTATAAAATTTTTTGCATTTCCTTTTTCTTTGATATTTGAATAATCATTGTTTCCTTTTTTTAATTCATCAAGCTGTTTTCTTATTTTTTCTTTTTCGGTTTTTATTTCACGTAGTTGTTTATTTATAATATCAACCAAATCAGGCTCTATATATTTCATTTTTTCAATAACTAATGATATTTCTTCATCTTTCTTTTTGTATTCTTTTTCTAATAATTTTATTTCCTCATTTAAAGAATTTTTTTGTTTCATAAATGACATCTTTTTAAGTTCTTGGTATATTTCTGAATTAGGAACAAAAATATTTTTCATAATATCTATAAGCTTGTTATCAAATTCCTTACCACTCACATTTTTACTTTGACATTTAAGTCCTCTTGACTTTTCTTTTAAAGTACACGAATAACAATAATTAATTGTACCATCTGTTCTTTTTTTGTCACTATTTCTTGCTCTCATTTTTGAGCCACATTGCTTACAATAAATTAAGCCTGAAGATATAGTTTGCTTGGTTGGGTTTCCTATAGCCCTGTAACTTTTATCTGCATTCTTTTTAATCAACATTTGTACTGCTAACCAGTCTTTACTATCAATAATTGGTGGATGTAAACCTACTGCAATAACCCATTCTTCTTTTGGCATATTTTTATTACCTTTTGTTTTATTATATGTTAGAAATCCATATTTTCCATTGTTATTTTTTCTATCATCATTTTCAATATAAACTTTCATATTATTCTGTTTAAAATATTCTAAAACATCTTCAACATTTCCAACATATACAGGATTAGTCAATATCCATCTTAATGAAAATACACTGTAATAAACATTTTTTCTAGTTTTTATGTTTTTATTTATTAAATAAGTTTCTAATTTAGTCAATGATTTTAATTCTAAATATTTTGAAAATATTAGCCTAACAGTTTCTAATTCTTCAGGATTTATTATTAATTTACTTGCTTTTTTATTTTTATTTATTACTTCTCCATCTTTTATATTTTCACAAACATTAACTTTTTCAAATCTCTCAGCAGAATAACCTACAGGGGGATCTCCACCAAGCCATATGCCTGTTTTAGAAAGTTCTAATAAATTGTCAGTAATTCTTTCTGCAATTACCTCTCTTTCTAATTGAGCAAATACTGAAGCTATATACATCATCGCTCTTCCCATTGGAGTTCTTGTATCAAACTGTTCTTTTATTGAAATAAATGATACATCATATTTTGTCAATTCATTAATTAAGTTAGAAAAGTCTGCTACATTTCTACTAATTCTATCTAGTCTATAACATATTATTATATTAACTTTTTTCTCTCTAACTAATTGTAGCATTTCTTGAAACTTTGGTCTGTTATCAACCGTTCCTCCTGAAAATCCTTCATCTTCAAATATTAAAGTATTTACTTCATAATTATCTATTGGATAGTGTAAACTGATGTATTCTTGAGCTAATTCAATTTGGTTTCCACATGAATCTCCCCTATCTGTATATTTTGATTTTCTAGAATAAATTACTATTGAAATTTTTTCTTTCAAAACTAATTCTCCCTTCATTTCTGCTATGATTCTAACTCTGTATTTTCCTTTAGATAATTTAGAATTTCCCTTCTTACTTGTTCTTTTTCTTCATATGTATCACAAATATTATTTATAGTATCTCTAATTAGTAAAGCTCGTATAAAAGCTAAATTACTAATATGACTGTTATCATTAGGAAAATCTATTTTCATTTTCATAGCATATACCCCTATAAAAATCTATGTGTAATTAATTTTATTATTACTTACCATTTTATTCTTTTTTGGTATATCATATCCTAATCATATCCTAGTTTAATCGTAATTTCATAGCAAAAAAGAGATACTAATTTCTTAATATCCCTTGTTTTTTTACCAAATTTTAATTATTTCTATATCTCATTTATGTCTAATAAATCATCCTCAGAAACTGCTTTCATAATAATATCTATTGCTGAATGTTGATTGCCAATGTTAGTTATATCCATTTTTTTAATACAATGTTTTAGCCACTTAATATTAATACTCATTTTTGAAATTAATACCATCATAAATTTATCATTTAATGATTTCTCTGATATATATCCTGATCCTTGCCTATGCTCAAAACCATTTTTTAACATAAATTTTTTTATCTCTGCATAAGCTGCTGAAGCTTTTTTTCCTGTATATTTCTCATATTTTTTTGTATCGATATCAAAATTTATCGCTTTTCTCATAATAAACTTTTTTTCTCCTAATTTAAATATTCATTGCTTCAACTTCATAATATGCCTCAAGGCAATCTTCCTTTTGTTCTCCTAAACCATCTCCTTCATCTATATACCAATACCATTCTTTAATTACTTTTAAAAACCACTTTGTGTAAAGAAATCTTGATGTAGATGCAAATGCACTCCAATCATCTTCTGCTCCTTCAAAAAAGCCATTTTTAGTTTCTATGATAGTTTTACTATTATAACTATTAAAATGCTTTCTAATTGCATTTAAGCATTGTTCTTCTTTATATCCTTCTATTTTTAATTTATCTTTATCAAATACAAATTCCATTTTCATAATTTATAGTTTCCTTTCATTGATTTCTATATAATTATATCATACAAATTATTTTTATTCTACCCTTTTAGTTTATTTTTATTTTTTATTTAAATTCAAAAATTTCAGCATTTTATGTTTTTACCTGCCACCAGAGTAGATGAGATTTAACAGCCATTAAAGCTGGTGTATCTATTATATCACATGCAAGTTTTGACATAGTATTTCCGACTTGCAGGTGCAACAATCATTATATCTGTTAAATGTTTAGGGCCAATTGGTTCAGCATCTTGTATTGTGTGAATAATATCTTTCTTAGTAATATTTTTGATTTTTTCTACAAAATCACTTGCTTTACCGAACTTAGTATCTAAATTATGACTATTATAGGACATAATAGGAATAATATCAGCGCCTAGTTTTAAAAGTTCTTCCATTTTAGGAATAGTTTTACTAAAAGTACAGAAAGAACCTGTAAGTACAAATCCAATTTTTTTACCTTTGACCTCCAAAATTTATCAATGCCTCCTTTCTGATATACAATTTATATATAATATGAAAAATATAAAAAATTTTGATTGATTTTAGAAAAATAAGTCGAAAATTTACATAATTAAATTAAAATAATAACTCACAAAAGAATGCTAAAATTAGAAAATCGTAACTAATAATCTTAAATTAGTTACGATAAAGCTTGTTTTTATTAAAAAGTTTATCCCCCATTTTCTTTAATGTACTTTTCTTTTGATTCTTTAAAACTCAAATACCAACTCATTCCATTTTTATTTTTTTCTAAACTTTTTTGCCTTTCTTCTAATTCAGGATAAGTTTTAGGTGGTGCTACAATTAAAGGATCTCCTACTACCCAATTTGCAGGTGTAGAAGCTTTATTTAAATCTGCTGTTTGTAAAGCCTGAACCGTCCTTATTATTTCTGGTATATTTCTTCCGACATTTAATGGATAAATTAAAATAGTTCTTACAATACCTTTATCATCAATTATAATTACATTTCTAACCGTTTCTGTGTTACTTACATCTTTTGAAATCATACCATATAGTCTTGCAATTTCTCCACTTCTATCTGCTACAATAGGAAATGGAATTACTATTCCTGTTTTTAAATAAATGTCATGCATCCAAGCCAAATGGGAAGGATTACTATCTATACTTAATCCTAAAAGTTCAGTATTTAGCTGGCAAAAATAAGGATATGCTTTTGAAAAAATAATCATTTCTGTTGTACAAACTGGGGTAAAATCCCCTGGATGTGAAAAAAATACTAGCCATTTGCCCTTGAAATCTTCTAAACATCTATTCCCATAAGTAGTTTGTGCATTAAAATCAGGTGCTTTTTGTCCTATTCTTATGTTTCCATTCATCATTAATTCATAATCCATAATAAAACTCCTCATCTTTTTTTACATAATATGAGAAGTTTTGTTATTTAGTTCTTTTTTTATTTTTTTATTTTTAGGTTTAGAAAAAGAACCCTAGAATTTACTCTAAGATTCTTTGAATTTCAAATTATAAACTATGTATTAATTATTATTTGTTCCATCAAAAGGAATAAATGTTTTTACAACATCTTCCTTAACAGTGTCATTTGATTTAAAAGTAATAAATGAATTATTAATTTTATTATCTACTAATTCTTCCATTTCATCTTGATTTGAATGTTCTGCTAAAACTAATTCACTAACTAATATTTGTTTTGCATTAAGTAGCATTTTCTTCTCACCTGTAGATAGTCCTTTTTCTTTTTGCTTAAAGCTTAAATTTCTTACTACATCTGCAATTTCATATATATCTCCACTTTTTAGTTTATCCATGTTATCTCTATATCTTTTGTTCCAATTTTTATTCATTTCAGTTTCATCTTGTTCAAGTACTCTAAAGACTTTATCAGCTGAACTTTTATCTATAATTGATCTTACACCTATTTGTTCTGCTTTTTCAATTGGTACCATAACTTTTACTTCACCTGGCATTTTTAAGATGTAATATGATTGTTTTTCACCTAAAATATCTTTTTCTTCTATCGAATCAATTGTTCCTGCACCATGCATTGGATATACTATTTTGTCCCCTATATTAAACATGTACATTCTCTCCTTTCATATTTTATGTTATCAAACAATTCTATTTAACGTCATCAACAATTATATTATACTACAAAATTCCATAAAAGTCAAAGCTTTCCAAAAATTTTTTTTATGGCAATATTATGTGAATTTCAAGTATTTTAAGCTTTGTCCTAAAAAAATTTATTTTTCTACAGAATTTATAATGTTTTCAATAAGTAAACTATTGGTTACCACTCCAACTCCTCCAGGCACTGGCGTTACAGCAAAAGCTTTATTTTTTACATCTTCGAAGTCAACATCTCCAACCATTTTACCATCTTCAAAATTAACACCTACATCTATAATGATTGAGCCTTTCTTTATCATACTGCTTTTTAAAAATCTTGCTTTACCAATAGCCATTACAATTACATCTGCTATTCTTAACTTATCATCTAAATTCTTAGTCTTAGTATGACAAATAGTAACAGTTGCATTTCTATTTAAGAGTTGTGGAATTAGAGGCTTCCCAACAATATTACTTCTTCCTACTACTACAACATTTTTTCCTTGTAAATCTATATTATAGTAATCTAAAATTTCTATTACAGCTTTACTTGTACAAGGTATATTAACATCCTTTTCCCCTAAAAAAAGTTTTCCCATATTATAAATCCCTACTCCCTCAATATCCTTTTCAGGAGGAATTTCATTAATTAAACTTGAAAGATTTTTAGGCAAAGGCTCTTGAAACATAACACCTGTGATATTTTTATTTTTCTTTACCTCATTAAAACAATCAATAAACTCATTTTCTGTTTCAGCAAGTTTAAGTAAAAGATTTATGCCATATTTGCTACAATTTTTCTCTATTTTTTTTATGTAAGTACTACTTGCATCAATCCCGTTTCATTCCCAAAACAGCAATACAAGGTGTATTTTTAATATTTACCATTTTTTTTGTAAACCTGCTAATTATTTTTTCACTAACAGGCTTACCTTCTAACAAAATCTCCATTTCTTCGCCTCTTCCAAAATTTCCATACATTCTTTTTGTTTCTGCATTTTATATGCTTCATCTTCTATTCCATTTAAATTAATGTCAACATTTACAATACTAGACTGGACAGAAGCAAAAGCATAGTAACTGCATATTTTAAAATCACTTGAAAGCATCTTATTTCCAATTTTACTTATTTTATTTACAATCTTTAATGTATCTAGAGCTAAAGTAGTAACATTCATACAAAACTCAACAGCTTTTTTGCTTGCTTTTTCATAATCAATTGGATTTTCTTTTCTTGTTTTATAAAATTTTAAAACTTCTTCTAATACATCTTTATCTTTATCTATAACTTCACTTGATCTGCATTTAAAATCTTCTGCTCTTCTTTTAATTTCTATAACTTCATTTTCAACATCTTTATATTTTGTTTTTCCTACTGTTAAATTACAAATATATTCTATAAGGCTATTTACTTCTGCAAGAACAATACCCACGACTGCTCCACCAGCAATTTCAGTTTCTTTACTTTCAATATCCTCTAAAATAGGAACTAATTTATCACTATACATTTTTTCTCCTTCTTATTATCCAATTTTCTTCTGCTTTTACAGGTAAATTTAACTTAACACATTGTCCTAATTTTCCAGGGTTAATTGTATCAATTTGATTTTCTGTTTCTACATCCCATAATTTTTCTATTTTAAATTTTACAGGCTCTAATTGATTTGGAATTAAAAGCTCTAATTCATCACCAACAGACAATTTATTTTTTATTTCAACAATAGATTTTTCCTTTGTATAATTTCTTACAATACCACCAAATTCATACTCTTCATTATATTGTCTCCCCTCATATTCTTGAATATCTTTATTATCTCTACCATTAAAATAAAAAGTAGTAAGACCTCTTGTTTTAATCTTTTCAATTTCTTTTAGATATTTTTTGCTATCATATTCTTTTGGATTTGAATAATAATCATCTATTGCATTTCTATATACATTTACAATACTCGCTATATAGTATTCTGTCTTTAACCTACCTTCTATTTTTAAACTATCAATACCCATCTTAATTATTTCTGGTAATTCATTAATCAAGCACAAATCTTTTGAAGAAAGAATGCTTGTACCATGTTCATCTACCTCAACAGGCATTAACTCACCTAAGTTATTTTTTTCTTCTAGGTAAACATTATAAGGCCATCTACAGCTGTGTGCACAGCTTCCATAATTTGCACTTCTACCACACAAAAAATCACTTAAAAAACATCTACCTGAATATGAAAAACAAATTGCACCATGTATAAAGATTTCAATTTCCATACCTTTAGGTTTATTATCCATTATGTATTTTATTTGGTTTTTATCTAGTTCTCTTGCTAAAATCATTCTTTTACAGCCTTGATTATACCAAAATTTACAAGCTTCTAAACTTACCAAATTACTTTGAGTACTAACATTTACTGGAATATCTTTTGCATATTTTAAAATAGCTGCTATTACCCCTGGATCTGCAGCTATTATTCCATCTGGTTTTTCTTCATTTAATTTCTTACATACTGATATAACTTCATCATAATCAGTATCCCAAGCATATATGTTCATTGCAACATATATTTTTTTTCCAATCGAATGAGCATATCTTATAGTTTTAATTAAGTCTTCATCATTTATTGCAGCTCTTGATCTTAAAGATAAGCTTGATGTTCCACAATAAACTGCATCTGCTCCATATAAATATGCTATTTTTGCTTTTTCAAAAGAACCTGCTGGCGCAAGTAATTCCACTTTTTTCATTATTCGCCTCTTCTTTTTGTGATACTTAATCCATCACCAACTTCTAAAATTTTTGTTTCTAAATCAGGGTTTTCTGTAACTTCTTTTATGTATTCTCTTAAATGTCTTACAGCTGTACGTTGTTTATGTTTATTATAATCACTCATTACATATCCTTTATATAAAATATTATCTGCAAAAATTATTCCACCTTTATTTAACATCCTTAAAGCTTCCTTTAAGAAAAATAGATATTTACTTTTTGCAGCATCAATAAATACAATATCATAACTTTCATTTAAATTTGGAAGAATATCTATAGCATCTCCACTATAAATATTAATTGTATTTTCAAGTCCTAGTTCCTTAACATTTTCTTTAGCTTGTTTAATCATTTCTTCATCACGTTCAATAGTATCAATACGTCCTTCTTCCCCTAGGAACTTAGAAAAACAAATAGCAGAATAACCAACTGCTGTACCTATTTCTAGTATTTTTTCTGGTCTTTTTTCTTTTAAAACATTTACAATTACTTCTAAAGTGTCTTCCATTATGATTGGAATATGATTTTCTATTGCTTTTTTCTTTATTAATTCCAATTTATCTTGCATCATTATCACTTTCTTTTATTTTTTCTTGTTCTAATTTTTCTAAGTAAAGTTTTATTTTATGTAACACTTTTTCAGAAGCTTTTCCTTTTTTTAATTCTTCTCTTAACCACATAGTTAAGTCATCTTTAGAAAAGGCTTCATTTTTTTGGATAAAATTTTCCATATCCTGTTCTATACTTAGGTCACTATTTTCAACACTTTGGAAAAATTTTCCTCTTAGTCCTATATCAGGTTCATTTTTTTTCTTTTGAGGATTTCCGTCATTTGC
>CAZUHD010000004.1:0-12527 GCA_964620415.1 uncultured Clostridium sp. | reverse complement strand
ATTTTCTAAGTAATTTTCTATTTCCTTTAATACTTCATTTGAAAAGTGACCTTTCCTTAGTTCTTCTCTTAGCCAAATTATTAAATCTTCTTTTTGATATTTATTTTTATATTCAGTAAAAATTCTAGCCATTGCATCTTCTATTTGCATATGTTCATCTGTTATATAAGACAAAAATTCTCCCCTAGGACCTTTTACAGGTTTTGCCTGTTCATTTTGTTCTTGTTGTTGTCTCGCTTCTCTTGCCGCGTACCCAATATTCACACATCTCCATCCCATATATCAATTCTCCTTTCAATTAATTTTCTCTTCTTGCTAGTCTTTCTCTGTCCTTATTATTTAAAATTTTCTTTCTTAACCTAATAGATTTAGGCGTAACTTCAACAAGTTCATCATCTTGGATAAATTCTATTGCTTTTTCTAAGCTCATTTGAATAGGAGGAACCAAGTGAAGTGCATCATCTGAGCCTGATGCTCTTGTATTTGTCAAATGTTTTTCTTTACATACGTTTACTGCTAAATCTTCGCCTCTCGAATTAAGTCCAACAATCATACCTTCATATACCTCTACTCCAGGACCGATAAATAAATCTCCTTTTTCTTGAGCATTATATAATCCATAAGTAATAGATTTTCCAGCTTCAAATGCAACTATAGCTCCTCTTGTTCTTGATATAACTTCTCCTTTAAAAGGCTCATATCCTTTAAACATAGTTGCCATTACACCTTCGCCTTTTGTATCTGTTAAAAATTCGGTTCTATATCCTATTAATCCTCTTGCAGGAATATTAAATTCTATTTTAGTATGACCATTTCCTAAAGGCTCCATATTTACCATTTCGCCTTTTCTTTTACCTAGTTTTTCAATCACAGTTCCTACTGAATCATCTGGAATATTTACAATTAAGGTTTCTATTGGCTCGCATTTTTCTCCATTAATTTCTTTTATAATAACTTTAGGACGAGAAACTAAAAGTTCAAATCCTTCTCTTCTCATTGTTTCAATTAATATAGATAAATGAAGTTCCCCTCTTCCAGATACTTCAAAAGAATCAGGAGTTTCTCCCTCTTTTACTCTAAGAGAAACATTTTTTTCAAGCTCTTTAAATAACCTATCTCTTATATGACGTGATGTTACATAAGTTCCTTCTCTACCAGCAAATGGTCCATTATTAACACTAAAAGTCATGGTAACTGTTGGCTCATCAATATTTACAAAAGGTATCTTTTCAATATGTTCTGGATCACATAAAGTTTCACCAATGCTTATATCAGGTATTCCTGAAAATTCAATTATATCTCCAGCAGAAACTTCCTCTACTTCAACCTTTTTAAGTCCTACATGAGTAAATAATTTACCAATTTTACCTTGGTATGCTGTATCATCTCCCTTACAAATAGAAACAGTCATACCAGTTTTAATTGTTCCTCTTTCTACCCTTCCTACACCAATTCTTCCAACATAATCATCATAATCAATATTAGAAACAAGCATTTGAGCAGGTCCATTTTCTTCACATTTTGGTGCTTCAATAGAATTAATAATTGTTTCAAAAAGAGGTGTCATATCATTATCAGCATCTTCTAAATTAAGTTTTGAAATACCAGTTTTTGCAGAAGCATAAACAACAGGAAAATCAAGTTGTTCATCTGTTGCATTTAATTCTATAAATAATTCTATTACTTCATCAACTACTTTTTTAGGATCACTTCCTGGTCTATCTATTTTATTAATTACAACTATCGGTTTTAAATTTAATGCTAAAGCCTTTTTTAAAACTTCTTTAGTTTGAGGCATTACTCCTTCAAAAGCATCAACTAATAAAAGTACTCCATCAACAGTTTTAAGTACCCTTTCAACTTCTCCACCAAAATCTGCATGTCCTGGTGTATCAACAATATTTATTTTTATATCATTATACATTACAGCTGTATTCTTAGAAAGAATAGTAATTCCTCTTTCTTTCTCTAAATCATTTGAGTCCATTACTCTTTCTTCAACTTGTTCATTATCTCTAAATACATGGCTTTGTTTTAACAAACAGTCTACCAATGTTGTTTTACCATGATCTACGTGTGCAATTATTGCTATATTTCTTATTTTTTGATTATTCATTTTTATCCCCTTTTATTTTCTAGTCTTCCAACTTTTTATTATACTACGAATGTCTATTTTTGTCAATTTAGGCAAGTTTTGTATTTTTCTTATCTTTCTTCAATTTCATCTACTAATTTTTTTGTTTCTTCTTTTGTTTTTGATCTATTATATTGTCCTTTGGGTCTTACTTCAAAAGGTCTAACACTAATAGGCATAGATAAATCATCATCAAAAACGACTTTACATGCCTTATATTCTTGGAACTTGCTATTTAGATATTTTTGTACAGTAGGAGATTGTCTATTAAACCAGTTATGGTTTTCTTGACTAAGTAAAGCTCCATTTTCTACACTAGTTTCTCCGCCGCTTATATTTTTCTATTATGTGATGAAATGTAAGTTTTTCCATTTTTTTCATTTTTTTCTCGGAAGAATATCGTCTTTTTGGATCAAACCTTAAATGTAACTTATCTATAAAACACTCTGCTCCATATAATTCAATTAATTTTAATTTTTCACGTTTATTATTACTCATTTTCCGCCTCTTTTTTATATTCTCTTGATTTTCTTCTCATGTATAATTTAAGTTATTGAGGCAAGTTTGTTTTAGCTATTTTTTATTTTATTTATGGCTTCATCTAATTCTAGAGTTTCTTGCTCTCCTGAAATCATATTTTTTAATGTAACATTATTGTTTTTAACTTCATCTTCTCCAACTATAATTACATTTTTAACATTTAGTTTATCAGCAGCTTTGAATTTTTTAACTATTTTTTGTTCTTCAACATTAATTTGAACATTTAAGTTATTTTCTCTCATTTTGGTTGCTATTTTAGCACAAAAATCATAATCATCAGTCATAGAAACAACTAATACATCAATTGTAGTTTCATTTTGACTATTAATTATGTTATTATCAGTCAAAACAAAAAATAATCTTGTTAATCCAATTGAGATTCCCACTCCTGGCATTTTTCTTTCTGAATAGTATTCGGTCAAGTTATCATATCTTCCACCAGAACATATACTTCCAAGATATTTATATTTATTTAAAAAAGTTTCATAAACTGTTCCTGTATAATAATCAAGCCCTCTAGCTATTGTTAAATCCACTTTAAAGTTTATTTCTGGTACTCCAAAAATCCTTATAAATTTAACAACTTGGTTTAATTCCTTTACTCCTTCTGTAAAAACTTCATTTTGGATTTTCAAATTCTCAAGTTTTTTGATTTTCTCATCATTAGATCCAGTAATTGTTATAAAATCAATTATTTTTTCTGTTTTGACATTATCTACAAAACTTAAAAGTTCAGCTTTCACCTTTTCTATTCCTATTTTTTCCAATTTATCTATTACTCTTAAAATTTCTGTAGCTTTTTCTTGTAGATCTAATTCCAAGAAAAAACCATTTAATATTTTTCTATTATTAATGCTTATTGTAAAATCGTTAAGTCCTAAGTTTT
The DNA here is from genome assembly GCA_964620415.1 of uncultured Clostridium sp. Lineage (GTDB taxonomy): Bacteria > Bacillota > Clostridia > TANB77 > CAG-508 > CAG-269. Next base: position 8,967 of record CAZUHD010000004.1, on the reverse strand, counting down.
TAAAAGTATTATAAATAACAGAAGGTATTTCCGCATCATTTATAATAGAAAGTTTACCATCTCCAATTATGTCTATATCACATTGGTATAATTCTCTATATCTACCCCTTTGAGGTTTTTCTCCACGATATACTTTTCCTATTTGATACCTTCTAAAAGGAAAGCTTAATTTATCATAATACTGTGTTACATATTTTGCAAGTGGAACTGTCAAATCAAATCTAAGTGCTAAATCATTATCACCTTTTTGGAATCTATAAATTTGTTTTTCTGTCTCTCCACCAGCTTTTGCAAGTAAAATTGCAGAATCTTCAATAATTGGGGTATTTATTGGTAAAAAACCATATTTCTCATAAGATGAAGCAATTATATTTTTCATTTTATTAAATAAAATTTGTTCATTTGGCAATAATTCCATAAACCCTGGCAAAGTCTTTGGTTTGATCTTTTCTACCATATATCTAACCTCCATTTGTATCTTTACAAATTTTAAGAACTTTTTATATTATACTACAAAATGGCATAAAAGTACAAGGATTTTCCAAGAAAAAATCCACGGGTTTTTATCTCGTGGATTTAAAAAAATTAGAATTCCATATAATTTGTTGGATTTACATATTCATCATCTTTTAATAATTCAAAATGCAAATGACATTCATCTGTAATTTCAAATGTTGCAGAATTACCAACTGTTCCTATTGTTTGATTTTCCTTTACTTCTTCTCCCTCAACAACAAACTCTGCTGTTAAAAGATTAGCATAAACTGTTTTATATCCTCCCTCATGAGTTATAATAACAGTTAATCCATATCTTGGATCATTTTTTATTGCCGTTACTGTTCCAGGAGCTGCAGCTGTTATAACAGAAGTTTTATCAGCTTTTATATCTACACCATTATGTGTAATCCACTCCTCTAATGTATCAGAAAAAACTAAAGAGTCAGGAGCAAATTCTCTTATTATCTCACCTTTAACTGGAGCTGTAAATTTTATCTGTACTTCTTTTTTATCTTCGTCCTTGTTTGTTTTATCTACATTACTTGTAGTATTGGTATTAGTATTAATATTAGTTGCAGTTACATTATTATCTACATCATTTTTTACAACTTTTTCTTTTTTTGAAGTAGATATAGAATTACTTGTTGAATTTTGAGTTATATTTGTTTCATTACTTTTTGTTTCATTGTTTATTATTTCATTTTTTGCCTCATTTACAGATTTACCTATTTCAGTACTTGTACTTTCGCTTATTTTATCATCTAAATTGTCTAGTTCCTCTTGATTAGAACTCGCTTTTAATAAATATATAATTAAAGATGTACCAAGTATAGCAATTATAGCAATACCAATTACTATCATCCCCAAAGTTATTTTTTCTTCTTTTTTCTTAAAATGCTCTCCCATATATTCCTCCTTAAAATTTTAGTTAATCATATTATTTACATTTTAAGGAAAAATATACTTTTATTTAGAAATTAAAACATTATTTTATATATTATCCAATATTTTCTTTTAAATCAATTTAAAAAAAAATCAAAAGTAACAATTTTACAAGTTCCTTTTGATTTTCATTTGTTATTTAATTAATAATTTCTATACTCGTTTTTATCTGCTCTTTCGTCTAATTTCCTATCATATTCTTTGTTTTGGAAAAACCAGTCTGTTTTCTTATCTCTAGGATCTCTTCTTCTTACCCTTGCAAGTAGTAAATCTCCAAATACAAGTAAAGCTAAAACAAGTCCTAATGCCGCAGCAAATGTATTTTGCATTATGCTCTCTGAAGCTCCACCTTCCATAATTGCTGGAACTGCTATAGTTAATATATAACTTCCAAAATAATATCCATATCCTATAAGTAATATAATTCCACCTAGTAATACTCTTTTTACAAATAAAATTATACATAATACTACAACAAATAATAATATTATTTCAACTGTAGAATTAAAGGCTACAAATCCCCCCAAATCTTTTTCATATTGGTCTTGAAATGCAACTGCTACTCTAAATACCCAAAATAGTCCCAAAAACATAACAAGTAACCATGAAGTTAAGCTCTTCATTTATCACCACTTACCTTTCTTCTTTTAAAAGTGCATCTTTTCGTTTAATTAAAAACTAAATGACTATTTCTTTTCTTGTACTTTATTTTAGTTTTCATCTTCTGAATCAACAAAATCAAATTCATCTTTAAATTTTTCTTTAAATATATTAAACACTTTCATTAAGGTTTCTTCATCATCAACACTAACATATGATTCTTCTTCTGCATCTTCTTCTTGAGGTTCTACTCTAAGAATTACTACTTCTCCGTCATCTTCTTCTCCCTCTTCTAATACAGGTAATAAGACAACATATTGTTCACCTTCAAGTTCTACTAAATCTAAGAACTCAAATTTAACTTCATCTCCATTTTCATCATTTAAAATTATTATATTGTCTAACTCTTCTCCTTCAAAATTTTCTTCCATTTTTTTCTCCTTTCAATATTTTTATTGTTAAATAGTTAAATTTAAAATCTATTTTATAATATATTCTTTTGTTTATCTAAGTATGTTTCTAAAATATATACTGCAGATATAGTATCTACTATATTTTTCTTTTTATGCTTATTTATATTTAATAAATTCATAGTTTTATGTGCTTGAACAGTAGTAAGCCTTTCATCAGCTGTATCAATTTTCAATTTATTATATTTACATTTTAATTTATGCACAAATTGTTCAGTTGTTTCTGTTCTTTTAGTTTTAGCACCATTTAAACTATATGGCATTCCAACAACTATTGTTTCAATTTTATATTTTTCTAATAGTTCATCAATTTTTTTTAAGATAATTTTATCATTTCCTTTTGTTTCAATCGTTTCTAGTCCTTGTGCCGTTATTCCTAATTCATCTGAAATTGCAAAACCTGTTCTTGCATCTCCATAGTCTATTCCTAGTATTCTCATTTTTCATCAAGTCCAATATAACATTTAACTAATTTTTCAAGAAGTTCATCTCTTTCTATACATCTAATTTTGTTTCTTGCATCCTTATGATTAGTTATATAAGTTGGATCTCCTGATAAAATATATCCTACAAGTTGATTTATAGGGTTATATCCTTTTTCAACTAATGCTTCATATACATCTTTTAGTAATTGTCTAGTATCTAATTCCTTGTTTTTTTCCATTTTAAAAAACATTGTTTTATCTAAATCCATTTTAACCTCCTATTTATATATTACTAATTTGACTTTCATTTTTAGAAGCTTCATCTAAATATTTTTCTAATTTTTTCAAAACTTCTTCAATTCCAGTTCCTTTGTAATATGTAGCAACAACAAAATTTAATGACGGACTTACCTCAATTTCCTCAATCTTTTTACGCTTTTTCTTTTTACTTTTACCTTTACTGTCTAAATCATCTGATTGGAAATTTTCTTTTAATGAAATTTTTAAAGCTTCAGCGCTCTCTTTTATTTGATTTATAAAATCCTCTACATTCTTTGATTCAGCTTCAGAAAATACTATTACAAACTTAGGTCCCATATATCTAACAAAAATATATTGTTCAGATATATTTTCTTGTACTTTTTTGCTAACTTCAGTTATCACTTTATTTCCTAATTCTCTTGATATTTTATTTATATCTTCAATATTTGAAACTCTAAACATACAAATTGCTGATTTTTCATGTTCATCTATTAGTCTCTTTCCTTCACCATATAAATATTCTGCTGATTTTAGTCCTGTAAATAAATCTACTCTTACAAGGTTTTCTAATACCTTTTGATAATCCACAGCTTTCAATACTGAAATAATATTGTCTTTTACTCTCTCAAAAACTGTTGTATCAATAGTGTCAAATTCATGAGGTACTCCACTTTCTATTATCCAATATCCAATGTAAACATTATCTATATAAAGTGGGAAAAATATTGCAGATTTTGCTCTAGCAAATTCCTTATCTTGATATTCTAATTTTTCATTTTCACTGTTTACTGTAAGAGATTTAGGAATAGCTTTTTGTATACTATCTTGAAATACAGGTTGTTCATGTAATTTGCTTAAAGCATCCCAATGAGTTTCACTAACATTTGATGCTTTAACCTGATATTCTGTTCCATCATAGATTACAATTGTTGAATATTTTATTTCATATTTATCTATAATTATGTCATTTATAGCCTTTATTTTCTTATCTACACTCAAATCAGTTCCTGTTATATTTATAAAGTCTTGTAATACATTTAAACTTGTTATTTTTTTGTTTTGACTTTGAAATGATTGTATCATTCTAGATAAATGTATATTATAAAAGCCTAATGATAGTACTGCCAGGACTAATATTATTACTACTACTACTAATATAGACAAAGTTCGTACCTCCATTTTAATTACATTAATATCTTTTCCTCATATCATCTAAAGTACTATTCATATTTGTTGAAAATGAATTTGTATATTCTTGTTTTTTATCCTTTTTATTTTTCTTGCTATTACTGCTGTATGACGATATTTCTGGATAAATTATTTTTGCTAATTCATTTAATCTTAATTTGAAGTCTTTTGGATATCCATTTGTTTTCATTTCACATTCAATCATATTTTCTAAGTATTTTATGTAAACGTCTTCATCGAATGGTACAGTACCTGCTACTTTTACAATATTAACATTAAATAGTTCGGTCATAAAAGACATTTCTGGATCATTATATTTTGACATTCCACCAATGATGCTTCTACCATTTACTCCTTTAACATTTAGAAATTTATTTAAAATAATTCTAATTTTATTTTCATCTAAAACACTTTTAACCTTTAATTCTCTTAAAAATTCGGTTAATGGCTGTATTGTAAGTACATCCATCGATTGAATTAAATATAATTCTTGTGCCCTATCAAAATATTCTATTGGAGTTTTAAAGTCGCAATCCATTAATATTAATGTATGGTTTGATACTATATTTTCTAGTATTGGACGTGAATTTCTTATTTCTTCATACTTACTTGGGATTCCTGTATAAACAGTTAAACTATTATTAACTCTAACTCCTTGTGGCATTCCGTTTATTGTATTTTCAATAGAGTTAGTGGCTATATTTCTTAATTCTTCATCATTTTTAGTATATATATAATACGAATTTCTATTCTTTGTTGTATCTAATATTGCCGTATTAACATTCACTTCAGATAAAATTTGTGCAATATTATTTACTATAAAAGATGTTCCATTTTTGCTTGTTCCAACAAATGCAATAAGCCTTTTATTTCCATTAATTAATAGTTTATCAAAATTATCGTCAAATAGATTATCATATTCCTCTGTTTCTTCATTATAAGCGTTTATTGAATTAAATGTATTTATTGTTGGATCTATTGTTTTTAATTGTACACCATTTAGTTGATTATTTGTTGGTTTTACAACTGTTTCAAATATACCTGCTGATTGACCACCTAATTCGTTATCATCTGTTTCATCAAAAAATCCTGGCAAAACATTTGATGTATCATCTTCAAATCCAGGTAAAGTACCCATGTTTTCTTCATCTTCTTCATCTTCTGTAGGATTTTTTTTCGGTCTTCCCCTTCTTTTTGGTTTTTCTTCAGCAGCAGATTCTTCTCCATTATCTTTAGGTAAAGGATTTTTTCTTGGTCTTCCTCTTTTCTTTGGTTTTTCTTCAGCAACAGGTTCTTCTTCAAATTCGTCTTCATCCGTTAAATCATCGAATTGGTTTAGATCAACTGCTGGAACCTTTTTAGCTGTTACCTGTTGATACATATTTTTTTCTAAGTCAGTAGGTATTACAACTGGCTTTGACATTCTCTCTTGTGAATCTACTTTCAATAATCTTCCAGTAGGTGAAGTAATTGTTTTTTTATTTTGAGTATATCTTACTTGTTGATTTTCCTTTGGAGGTTCACTTATTCCATTTGGATAAACAATTCTTTGATATTCTGGTGAATATTCTTTTAAAACATCTTTTACGCTATTGGGTAAATATGTTATAATAATTTTTAATTGTTCATCATTGTATTGTGAAGCTATATTATTAAAGCTTTCTACATATCTAGTTTCATTTTTTCCTATTTTCTTGAAATGTATTAAAATATTGTTTATTTCATCTTCTCCTACGATTTCTTTTTCTCTTTCGTAGTTTACATCGTCAGTATCTATTTTATAATATATTTTAGCCTCTTTTTTAGAACGAGGTCTGTTGATTAACCTACAGATTTCGTCTATACTTCTATCATTTCCAATTACTGCATTATAAATACTTATTCCAAATAATTTTACTAATATATCTTCTGACTTTGATCTCCTTTCAGAACATATTAAAATAATTGGAATGTCTGTACCTTCATCACTTATATTATCCAATTTATCAAAAATAAATTTATCTTTTTGTTCATAACTAGAGCTTGTAAATTCTTCCAGATCTTCACTTATAACGATTCTATCATAATTTTTATTTCTCTGTAGCTCTGTCAAAATAGCATTAAAATAATAAACATTTTTATATGAAATTATTTCTTTGTATTCTTTTTGATATTTTTTTACAATAGATGCAGAAATATTATCATCATTTACTGCAAATAAAACTTTCATTTGTTTACTCCCTTCCAAATTTTACAACTATAGCAAATACAAGTGGTAATACTTGGCAAATAATGGCTATTGTGACAAAACCTATCATTAAAGCCATTCCTCTTTCTTTATTTTCTAAGTGTCTAATTCCTATTACATAATCTAATATTGCTCCTACTAATATCCCTAAAAAGCAAAGTGGTATACTATATACTTGTACTTTGTGTAATATGTAAGCCGTAAGTCCATATGATTTAGACCCATAAGTTTCTTCATAGTCTTCTAACGTTTTAAGCTCTTTTTCCCTTAGCTTTATTAATTCACTTTCTGGTCCACTATCAGTTTCTGTTTCAGCTGCATAAATATTGTTAAATACAAGCATACTTGATATAATTATCAAAATTGTTATTCCAATTATTGTAAGGTTTTTTTTCATTTAGTTTCCCCTCTCTAAAACCATATTTATTTCTGATTTTGTTACTATTATATCATACAATACTATTTAAAAAATAGCAAGAAATTTTATAAATTTTTTTAATTTTTCTTTTTATATAAGTATTCCATATGATTGTATATTGCATTAGCCCAATTCTTATCTGAGGCATATTTTTTATTTACTGCAGAAAGTGTATTCCCGCTGTAATATCTACCAGAAGCCTTTTCCCCATCATAAATAGATGTTCCTGCAGGATTTAAATAGTATTTTACTAATACTCTTGCAATTAAATCTATTGCTTCAGAATAATTTGAAAATGAATATGCTCCATTATAAGGATTTGAATCATAAGCTCCATATCCAAATAAATTGTATTTATTTTTAGCAATCTTTGAAGTTCCCCACCCACTTTCGTGTATTCCAAGTGCTGCAACAAATATACCATTTATTGAATATTCATTTTCTATGTAATAAAAATATTTAGCATTATTTTGAAATATATTGTTTACATCTTTTTCATCTGTTAAAACCTTCTCAAATTGTTGTAATGAAAAACCAGATGGTTTATTTAAAGGTATATCAAATGTTAACGTTCCTAAATTTAAGGTTTCTTTTGGCGCTACATATATTTTAGTTCCAATATCAATCATTTTATTGATTGATGATTTAGTTACCACTACGCTTACTTGTTCATCACTTATCATATTTCCGTCAGAATCATATGTTCTTTTCATTGTTATAGTTTGGATTCCATTTCTTCCTTCTTGTGAAACTTTTGTCGTACCAACATATAATTCATCGTTATTTCTATATTTTGTTAGATATTCTAATTCTTCTTGTTTTTCATATATTTCTTCTCTATTAGAATTTTGCTTTGTATTATTTTTTATTATTTCTTCTAAGTCAATTATCTCTGCTGAACTTATTTTAATTTTAGTGTCTACTTTTTGCTTTGGTATTTCTTCTACAGCATATGTTACTTTATTTGACATATATTTTATATAAACCGAAATAAAAACAAGTAAAATGATTGATATTATCAATACAAATTTACTTGTTTTTTTTCTATCTTTTGTATTCATAAAATCACCTATTTCTATTGTAAACTTTAGTTCTAGTTTTGTCAATAGAAAAAAATTCCGAAACACGGCAATTTTATTGATTGTTACAAAATTGTAATATTTTAAGAAACACAATAAAATGCAAAATAGTATCAAAAAATGAGTAATAACGAGATATTAATATGCCTTTTGGAATAATAGATGAAATTATCTTACTATTTTTAGACACTGTTTTAATGCTTATATTACAATAATATTACAAAATAAAAAAGTTTGCTTTTTTTTATTCAGCTTATCATTTTTTTAATGTACTACCCAATCTACTATTAAGCTACTTTTATTCCTGTATTTTTTACTTCTACAACAAAAGGCGTTTCATCATTTTCATAGACAGCAACACTAATAATATGTGGCTCTATTCTTAAATCTATATCCCATCTTAGTTGCATTAAATTAACTTCTTCATCAAATCTATTTGTTTTTATATCATCAGTAATTACTGCAATGTCAATATCACTATCTTCACGTTCTGTTCCTTTAGCATAAGAGCCAAATAAGATTATTGCTTTTATTTGATATTTTTCGCATACTTTTGCTACATATTTCTGAACTATTTTCATTATTTCATCATTAACAGATTTTTTAACCACTCTTGTATCTCCTTTATTTCCTCTGAAGTATGTTCATTATAGTTTAAAACTTCCTTTGTAATCACCTCTAAATTAAATTTTGTAACTCTATCTAATGAAATTCTTTGTTCGTCAGTAAGCTCTATTCCTATCTTTTCTGCTAAATATAATAAATCGTGAGTTTTTGGAGTCTGAGGTGCTTCTTTATTTTTTTTCATTAATATATTTCTAACTTAACTTCTTTACCTTTAAATGCAAATACAATTTTA
>CAZUHD010000003.1:0-43436 GCA_964620415.1 uncultured Clostridium sp. | reverse complement strand
AAATAGCTAAAAATCTATTAAAAATGAATTTGCCAATAGAGCAAATACTTCAAGCGACTGGCTTAACCGAAGATGAAATAAAAAAATTATGTTATGTTTAATATAACATTTTCCTATTGGTAACTTTTCTAATATACAAAAAAATTCTGTAAGAGATCTTTCTTACAGAATAATTTTTATTTACAACCATTACAATGAGAGCAATTTCCTCCGCATCCTCCTTCATCGTCATCATCATCTATATTTCCAGACCAATCTAATTCTATCACATTAGAGCATTCTGGACATTTTATTTCTGTTAAATCTTCATCTACAAAAGCATCAAACTCCGCATTGCAGTACGGACAATTTATTATAAAGCTATCTTCATCTTCATAAATATCTTGATAAACATAGTCTAGCCTTTTTTGTAATTCTAGAATTTTTGCTTCTTCTTGTTCTTGTTTCTTTAAAATTTCATTCAAAGTATCATTTTCATAATTCTGTAATTGTCCAATATAGTTTATCATTTTTTCTAATAATTCAGTTAATTTCAATTTTACACACTCTAAATCATCTTTATCTTTTATATTATTATCTAAGTCCTTTAAAAAGTTATTCATCTCATTTTTTAAGTTATCTAACATTGAATTTGCCTTTCTTCACTAAATTCTTTCCATATATTCACATGTTCTAGTGTCAATTCTTAAAATATCGCCAATATTAATAAACATAGGTACTTGAAGCTCTAAGCCTGTTTCTAAAGTAGCAGGTTTTCCAGAAGTTGTAGTTGTATTTCCTGCAAAACCTGGCTCTGTATAAGTAACTTCTAGTTCAACAAATATAGGTGGTTCAACTGCAAAAATATTTCCCTTATAAGATAAAATTTTAACTTCCATGTTTTCTTTTAAATATTTTAAACAATCACCTAATTGGTCTTTATTTAAAGGAATTTGATCATAAGTTGTGTTATCCATAAAATAATATAAATCTCCATCATTATATAAATATTGCATTTCCTTTTTCTCAATCTCCGCTCCTGGAAATCTATCCGATGGGTTAAAAGTTCTTTCTATAACTGCTCCTGTTATTACATTTTTAAGTTTTGTTCTAACAAAAGCTGAACCCTTACCTGGTTTTACATGTTGAAATTCAACTACTTTATATACATTTCCTTCCATTTCAAAAGTTGTTCCATTTCTAAAATCTCCTGCTGAATATACTACTGCCATATTTTAATTTCCTCCTTTTATTTTTTTAGACTAGAGTATTATACACTGTTTATCTGATTTTGTCAATGTTATGTTTCCCATCTTTGTTACTAAAACTGTATCTTCTATTCTAATGCCAAAATTTCCCACTATATAGATACCTGGTTCATCAGTAATTACCATATTTTCTTTTAACATAGAATCATTTTTTGAACTTAAAGTTGGACTTTCATGTATATCTAATCCTACCCCATGCCCTAAGGCATGAATTAATACTTGCCCATTTAATTCAAAATCACTTTCTACACTTTTAGATATAGTCTTTATATTACTACCTTCTTTTATTTGATTTAATACTTTTTCTTGATTATTTAAAACTAAATCATATATTTTCTTTTGCTCTGAAGTTACATCTCCTATAAATATAGTTCTTGTCATATCTGATGCATATCCATTTACCTTACATCCCATATCAATTAAAATAATATCTTTTTTTTGTATTACTCTATCTGTAGGTATGCTGTGTGGTTTTGATGAATTTTCTCCAGAAGCAACAATAGTGTCAAAAGCTTCTCCTTCTGCATGTTCATTATAGAAATTTTGGATTCTTCTAGCTATTTGCTTTTCAGTAAGCCCTGGTTTAATATAATCTTTTAACATATTAAAACACTCATCAGTTATCTCACAAGCTTTTTTTATACTAGCTATTTCTTCCTTATCTTTTATCATCCTTAAATTAGATAAAATTTCTCCAGCTTCTACGAAATTATTTATCTTAAATTTTCTAATAAATTCCTTATACTGGCTATAGGTTAAATATTTTTCTTCAAAACCTACATTTTCACAAAACAAGAAAAAATTTTCATAATCATCTTGTGATATATTTATTTGATCATCTATAACAATATCATCAAAAGGAGTTATAATACTAGATACATATTCAATATATCTTCCATCTGTTATAAAAATAATTTCCTTTCTCGTAATTAATAAAATCCCTTCTGCCTCTATTTTAGTTAAATATCTTATATTTACAGGATTAGTTATTATCATTCCTTGTAAATTCTTTCCTGCCATTCTATTTCGAATAATCTGTAACTTATCGTTCATATATATTATATTCCCTTCTTTTAATGATTTCTGCTATATAACCCCAGCGTAAAAATATTAAGCAATAAAGTTACAATCGTAGAATAAGGTACAAAAATTGTAATAAAAGAACCTATCACTATAAATGGTCCAAACGGTATATATTCATTAGATTTTTTGATTTTAGTTAATATTAGAAATACACCTAATATTGCACCAATTAAAAATGAAAGAAGTGCTATAATAATGATATTACTTAAGCCAAAATATAGACCAAGAGCTCCGCATAAACTTTACATCTCCTAATCCCATAGCCTCTTTTCCATAAATTAGACCACCTAAAAGAGTAATAATTAAAAAAATTCCTCCTCCAGCAAGCATTCCCATTACCATGTTCATTGAAATTGCAACATTTGACATTCCATATATAAAGCAAAATATCAGACCTAACTCAAATAAAGTTAGATTCAGTCTATTGGGGATTATTTGGAATTTATAGTCTATAACCACAATACTTATGAGTATTGGAGTTAAAATTAAATATTTAATTAAATCAATATTTTCTATAAATGAATCTTTAATACCGAATTTATATAAAATTGCTACGTAAAGTACTGCTGTTATAATCATAAGAATATAATTTGGACTAAATTCTTTTTTATATTCTCTAAAAAAATCCAGAGAAAAGACTTTTTTGTTTTCTGGGATTCTTTTGTTCATCCAGTTTGAAAATTCACCCACGAATAATCCTAAAATTGCAATTATTATATAATATACTATATTAACATCATTAAAATACATTTGTTTATCCTTTTACCAACTTTTTCTTAATTATATTTTCAAATGGTCTTTTCCATGCAGTATACCAATAATCTCTTTTGTCCACTTGATCAACTAATATTGTAAACATATTGCATCTATTTCCGCCTATTACATCTGTGAATATTTGGTCTCCTACCACTGCAATATTTTCACTTTTTAAATTTAAAGTGTTTTGAATTTTTAAAAATCCAGCTTTAAATGGTTTTTTTGCAAATAAATTATATGGAATCCCAAGTTTTGTAGCAACTTCTTTTACTTTTTCTTCTTTATTTGTATTTGTTAAGATGTGCATTTTAATTTCTTGTTCTAATAAATCTTTTGCCCATTTTACTATATCTTGGGATAAATTTTTATTATAATCTATCAAAGTATTATCAACATCTAATATCAATGCCTTTATTTTATTTTTAAGCAAAAACTCTATTGTTATATCTTTTACACTGCTAAAATAAGCATTTGGGTACATATTATTCATTTGGCTCTCCTAAATAACATCTTTTATTGCTTCACTTATTGTTTTATTTATATCACCTATTAAGACATTAAATTTAAATTCTGTATCAAAATATACTTTTATTTCTGGGACTTCTATCATTTCTTTATATAAATTTTGTATTTTTTGCATTTTATTTTCATCAGATTTACCATTTTGAATAGCATCTAGTTGTTCTTCATATCTTAATTTTTCAAATTCAGCAATTTTGTCTTTGTACTTTGAATTATTTTTAATTTCTTCTTTTGCTTTTTTAAAATTTAAATATTCTTCTGACTCTCTTATTTCTGCTGCTAATTTATTTACTGTATCATAAACATTCATAGTATTACTCCTTTTTAGAGATTAAATCAAGCCTACGCATAAGCTTGATTTTTTCTAAATGTAAGCAAATTGGTAATTTCCCCTTTGCCTCGTTTCTTTGATTTTGTTTCTTTTTCTTGTATAAGTCTCTTTCTCTGTCTTTCTGCAACTGTTTCACAGATTGCTTTTTGATATGTAAAATGAGTATCTTGTGCTATTTTATTCCAATTGTATTCACTTCTAATTTTAGCTTTTGCATTTTTAACAATATTATTTGCTAATTGATGATCAAATAATAATTCTAAAACAGAATCTGCAATTGAATTACTATTACCACAATAACTTTTCATACCTGTTTTTCTATGTTCAACTATTTCATTAAGTCCTCCTATATCTGATACAACAACAGGCACTTCTGCTTGCATTGCCTCTAATGCTACAATACCAAAAGGTTCATATGTACTTGGAAAAACTGCTACATCTGCTGCTTTATACATTTTAGGCACATCTTTTCCATCTAAATATCCTGTAAAATATACTTTATTTCCTAGTCCTAAATTATTTACTTCTTGTCTTAGCTCATCCATCATTCCACCTTTTCCAGCAATAATTAGTTTTGTATCATGATAGTGTTCTAAGATTTTTGGCATGGCTCCTATTAAATATTGAACTCCTTTCTCATATACAAGTCTACCCATAAAAAGAATTATTTTTTCATTATCCATTGCATATTTTCTTCTAAATTCATAGTCTCTCTCAACTCCAGAATAGTTTGTAATGTTTACTCCATTTGGTATTACATTTATCTTTTCAAAAGGTAATCCAAATAATCTTTGTAAATCACATTTCATGTAATTGCTATTTACAACAACTTCTGTTGCTTCATATGTTAACATCCATTCAGTATCATTTATATATTTTTGTTCTAATTCTCTTATTCCATTGTTTCTTCCCGCTTCTGTCGCATGTATTGTCGCAACAATTGGAGTACCATATGCATCTTTTATTGTTTTAGCGGCATAAGCTACAAGCCAATCATGTGCATGAATAACATCAAAATTGCCTTCTTTTGAAATAATCTCTCCTACCTTTGCTATCATTTGGAAATTTAATTGCATAACCCAGTCTATAAAATTGTTTGAGTTTATCATAAAATTATCAACTCTATATACTTTAACCCCTTTATCTAATTCATAATAAGGTGCATTCCCTTCTCTATATGTTATAACAGTAACTTCATGTCCATCTTTTATTAATCTTTTGGATAAATCATTTACTACTCTTGCAATACCTCCTATAATTCTTGGTGGATACTCCCATGTCAACATCAAGATTTTCATCCTAAATTACTTCCTTTCTAAATACATTTTCTTATGTTTATATTTTGCCTTTTTTCTACATTTTTCTATATTGTATACAAACGCAAAAAAAATGTAAATAGTTTTTCAAAAATTTCTAAAAAATCTTGTTATAATTTGTTAATAATCTTTTGTTTTACTTCTCTTCTAATAACCAATCTATTATATTTTTATGAATTATCCCATTTTGTGAAAAGTCAAATTTATCCATTGATAAAACATATTTAGGGTAGTTATCTTCTACTTTTTTAAATGCACCAAATTCTCTCTCTACAACAGAATCATCTGCTAAAATATATGTCACTTGAATATATATTTTTTCCTTAAATCTTGTTGCTATAAAATCTATTTCACCGTTTTCTATGTTTCCTATTTTAACATCATATCCGCTAGATAAGAGTTCATTATATACAATATTTTCAAGATATACTCCTAATTGGGGTTTCTTTCCAACATTCATTATTTGACCAAATCCTAAATCAGTCAAATAATATTTATATTTTCCGTTTAATATCCTTTTTCCTCTAACATCATATCTATCAGCCTTATTTATCATCATAGCTTTTGTCATATACTCCAAATAGTTGTATAAAGTTGTTTTTGAAACTTCTCTACCATCTTTACTAGCGAAATAATTTGATAAACTTTCTGCTGAAAAGTACTGTGATGGAGTAGTAACAATATATTCTACTATTCTATTAAATAAATCTAAATCCTTTATATTAAATCGATCTATAATGTCCTTTATTAAAATAGAATTATATATATCTGATAAATATGTTTTTGTTTGAGCTTCATCAGTTAACATAAATCTTTGTGGCATTCCACCCCAAGTTATATAATCTTCAAATGCCTCTTCAATGTCTTTTCTATCTGTTATATTTTTTAATTCACATACTTCTTTAAAAGTGAATGGATAAATCTTAAAACTCACATATCTTCCTGCTATGTGTGTAGCAAGCTCTCCAGATAGCAACTCACTATTAGAACCTGTAATAAATATTGATACATTTTTGGATGCTTTAAATGAATTGATTGCTTTTTCCCAATGTTCAACATTTTGAATTTCGTCAAAGAACAAGTAATATTTATCTTTGTTTACTATTTTCTCTTTTATAAATTTATGTAGATCCATATCATTTTTTATAAAATCATAGTCTTCAAATTCAAAATTTATATATATTATTTGAGATTCTGGTATTTTCTTTTCTTTCAATTCATCTATTATTTGCAACAAAATAACTGATTTACCACATCTTCTAACTCCCATTATGACTTTTATTAAATCTTGATCATAAAATGGTCTTATTTTAGACAAATACTTCTCACGAACAATCATACTTTTACCTCTTTACTTTACTTAACTTAATTTAATTTATTTTATTTTATCGTAATGTTTTTCATTTGTCAAGAATTTTGTTTAACGCGCTGAATAAAATTCTATTTTTATGGTGTTTTGTTTAGTACAGCTTCATATGTCTTAATAGTATCAATATTTTCTTAAACTACACACAAAAAGCAATACTCAGATAACATTTACAGTGACATTTACAGTGACACTTTTTCTCTACCTTGTATTTTCTCTATATTTATTATACGTTAACTTTCCAATAACCATTTTTGTCGGATCCTATTCTTTCAAGTAACCCTTTTTCTTGTAAAGTATTCATATTTCTTCTTATAGTTTTATCTGTTACACCTATCATTTCTGCTAACTTTTTTTGGGTTATAGCAGAGTTATTTTTCAATATTTCTAAAATTTTTTGTTCAGTTGGATTTACAGGGACATTTACAGGGACATTTACAGGGACATTTTTTTCTTTACTTTCTATTTTTTCTGTACTTAAAGTTAATGTAGTTCTATTAGGATTAAATGTCTCTTCTATTATAGGACATTTCCATCCTTTTTCTTCCCAAACAGCTTTTATTTTATATAATCCAGAACCAGCTCTTTCTCCATATCCTAAGTTTGAAAAAAGTTGATGTAAAATAGGATTTCTTGGATCACTTTTTCCACCCTTAAAGGCATCTTTTACAGAAACTCTCATATCTCCAGGATTTGAAAATCTAAAATATTTTTCTCCTTTTTCGATAACAATACTTCCACTATCTCCAATTTGAAAATGAATTAATGTGTTAGCAAGTGCTTCACGCACACTCTCATGAACTGGTGTATCATCTATTCTCATCATTTTTTCATTTAATGCAAATGGTGTTTCTATATCTGCTGTTAGTTTATTAACTATTTTTGAGAAAAAGTCCCATAAATTTCCAACTAAGTTGTCATCCATTGATGTTATTCTATTTGTCCATCTTAATTTTGGATTATG
The DNA here is from genome assembly GCA_964620415.1 of uncultured Clostridium sp. Taxonomy (GTDB): domain Bacteria; phylum Bacillota; class Clostridia; order TANB77; family CAG-508; genus CAG-269. The sequence goes on along the minus strand of CAZUHD010000003.1, from coordinate 35,851 downwards.
AATTTCTTCAATTTCTCTATAGTCTAAAAAGAATGCTGGTAAAGTGTGTATAATATCTTCTCTATTTCCAAACATCAATAATCCTGCTAAAGTTAAATTTTTAGTTTCTCTATCTATAGCATTTGTTAAATATAAAAATTCTTCATCAGATACAAAATTCCATTTGTGTCCATCTCCTTTATGTATTTCAAATGCTCTACGATAATGCTTTAACGTATCCATATTTATATTTCTTATATTGTAATCTTCCAATATAGAACTATCCTTAGATTTATTAGACCTCTCTATTAACATAGCCATTATCTCATGTTCTTCGCACTTATAATCGCCCTCATTATATCTTTTATATGTTCCTGTTAATGGATTATTGTTTATAAAAATAGGTCTATTTTTTCGATTAGCTCTTGGAACTGTTATTACTATTACTGTTTTTCCTTCAATATTAATAATTTCAACATTATCATCATTTAAAGTATTGAAATTAACTTTTTCTTTATTATTAATATTGTTCCAAAAATTTTTTAAAATATTTTGATAATTTTCAACTCCTTCTATAGTATAATTTTTTGTTTGGTCATCTTCCTTAATTCCTAAAACAATTATTCCGTCCTTTAGTATTTGAAAAAGCTGAATATGTTTCCCATATTGACTTTGGTAGTTTATTTTTTGCTTCTTTAAATTCTATTTCTCTTTCCTCTCCCTTTGATAATAAAGAAATTATTGATAATTTATCCATTTTACACCTCTCTTTTTTGTTTTATATAGCATATCACTTCATATAAACTTTATCAATAATTTCTAAAAAATATTTTCTAAGCTTAGCATATATCTTTCGTTCATGTGTTCCAAGACAAAAATAGTTTCATCTAATTTACTTATTGCCATGTCAAAGTTTTCTCTTTTAACAAAGCTTTTACATATTGTAAAGCTTGTTTCTATTTTATTTAATTCATTATGTTCTATATAGCATGCAAATTTATTTTTAACATTATTCCATTTTTGTTCTATTTGTTTAATATTATCTTCTGCAAAGTTTAAATCTTCTTTTTCTAAGCATTGCTTTAAAGTAAGAAGATCGTTTCGAACATCTTGTACCTTTTCTTCTGTATAATTTCCGTGTTATATAATCTATTGTAAAAATCAAAATTACTATAATAATTGATATAACTGTTTCTTTATACATTAGTTATTTTTTCCTTTCTTATTTTCTTTTTTTTGAGAAAAAATTTGTCCTTTTCCATCAAGAGTTACTAGTAAAGCTTCCTCTGGTTCATATCCAAATTTTCTAACTTCTTTTTCAAGCCAATTATAATCTTTTCCAATTTCTTTTAAATTTTGACTCATTATTTTTCCATCTACTACTAAGTCATAAGGTAATCCTTCATATTCTGGTGCAATTCCAAAATCTTCTGGAATTGTATTTCTTTTGTTTGGTTTTTGTATAACTGTTACTTGTCCACTTGTTTCTAAGATAGCATATTCTACATCTGAAATATTAGTTATATCTCTATCTCTTAATCTTTCTTGTAATTCATTTAACGTAAATCTTTCTTTTATTAATGCTTTTTCATCTATTTTTCCTCTGTAAATTAAAATTCTTGGTTTTCCACATATTATTTCTCTAGCTTTTATACTTTTTATATTTATCACAGAAATTACCAAATGTGATACAAGAAGTCCCATTATTGCCGCAATTCCGCTTGAAATTGGTATACCTGGTTCTGTCATAGGAATTGATGCTAAATCTGCAATCATAATTGCAATAGCAAGCTCAAATGGTTGAAGTTGTCCTATTTCTCTTTTTCCCATCAATCTCATTACAATCAAAACAACTACATATAAAATTATTGCTCTAAAAAAATTTATAAGCATAGTTTTTCTCCTTTTTTATGTTTTTCTTTTTTATTTTCTCTTTTTTTGATATTTTTATTCGACTTTGAATAAAAATTTTTTTAATGTAAACAATATTTTTATATAGCTAAAATTTTTTGTGAATATTATTTTTTCTTTTTATGCTTGTATTTTTCAATATTTACAAAATAGGCACAATCAATCAGAAAAGGAGGATGAGCTTTATGTCAGACACTCGAACTCGGAACAAACGAATCAAATAATACTAGTACAGTTTGGCAAATTGTTGGAAGACTTATTGCTGCTGCTGTTGTTTTGGCTATTACTGCATTTTTTACACCTGGTTTTACAATTAATAATATTTGGTCTTTAGTTATTGCCGCTGTAGTTTTAACTGTTTTAGATTATTTAATAGTAAAATTTACGGGGCTACATGCTAGTCCATTCGGAAAAGGTTTTGTAGGATTTACTCTTGCTGCAATTATTCTTTATGTAACACAGTTCTTCGTAGCAGGTTACACAATTTCTTGGATGGCTGCAATTATAGGAGCTTTAATTTATGGTATTGTTGATTATTTAATACCTGGCACACAGAAAATGTAGATAAATTTGAAATTAATAAAAAGACTATCTCAAAATGGGATAGTCTTGCTTTGATTTATTGAAATATAATAGTTTCATGCAAATTCTTAAGTAAGTTTCAGAGTGAATATTTTTCAATATAATTTTAATTATTTTTTATTACAGCTACAATCATTCATATAACAATTTTTATCTTGTAATCTATCTTGAACCTTACGAAGTGCTTCTCCAAATCTTTGGAAGTGTACTATTTCTCTTTGTCTTAAAAATTTAAGTGGATCTAATACATCTGGATTATCTCTACATAAGTCAATTAGTTTTTCATAAGTTGCCCTTGCTTTTTGTTCTGCTGCTAAATCCTCTTGTAAATTAGCTATAGGATCTCCTTTACAAGCAATATATGGTGCTATACACTTAAGGGTACTTTTTTGATAAAGATATTGTTTAATTGTTATTTATATTTGAGAATACTAATTTTAAATTTATGTTACGATTACTGTCAAATTCAATTTTATCTATTAGTTTATTTAATGCCTGCTTAGTTATTTTATTTGTATTAAAAAAATCCTCAGATAGCTTTTTAATTCCATTATAACTTATTGTATATTTATTTCTTTCAATATCTATTTTCTTCTCTAAGACATAAATTCGTTTTTTACATTCTTCAATCTCAATTTCCTTTTGTTCTTTTATAGATAAAAAAGTTTCATTATTGATGATGTTTTCGAGTTTATCATTATATGTAATTTTTATCTGCTCATTTAGTTTATCTATTTTGGCAAATAAATTTTGTTTTTCATCTTCTAATCTATAACATTCAAAATTTATATTTTTTTCTAAATTATTCATAACTGTTCGTATATCATTATCATTAAAACAAACACTTTTACATTCATTTTTTATAATTTGTATAATTAAATTATATAATTTATTACTACTGATAGATTTTGTATTATTACATCTTTTATTTACTCCTTTGTTAGCTCTAGAGCATATATAGGAATTGATTTCACATTTTCTTCCATTTTTGTTAGATTTTTCCTTATGTTTTAATGTTGAAATACTACCACAATCTTTGCAATAGACCAATCCTTTAAAAATATCATCATATTTTCGATTTCGATTATTTTTAAATTTTTCTTTCAGCTTCTGGCATTTATTAAATGTTTCTATATCAATTATAGGTTCATGGGTATTTTCAACAATAATTTGATTTTCTTTGCTGTTTATGATTCTCTCTTTTCTTCTAAAACTTGGTTTTATAGTTTTTGCTCCTACCATAGTCCCTATATATACAGGATTACTAATAATTCTTGTTATTGTTACTTCTTTCCATCCTTCTGAATTTGCTTGTATTCCCTTTATTTTTAAATATTCTCTTGGTGGTTTTATATTTCGTTCATTTAAGCTTTTGACTATTTCTGTACGAGTATATCCTTCTGAATATTTTTCAAAAATTTCTTTTATAATTTCTGACACTTCTTTATCAATTATTAATTTGTTTTTATTATTTGAATCTTTTTTATACCCATAAGGAGCTGTATTTCCTTGAAATAAACCTTGTTTTGCTTTTGCAATTTTTACAGCTTTAATTTTTCTTGATGTTTCTTTTGGATATTGCTCACTCATAACAGCTTTAAAAGGAATAAAATCATCATCTTCCTTATAATATGTATCAATTGCATCTTCTGTTGCAGTAATAAATCTAACTTTTTTTGACGGAAAATATTCTTGATAATATCTAAGTACTTCGTTTGTTTTACGCCCTAGTCTTGTTAAATCTTTTACAAGTACCATATTTATTATTTCATTTTCAATGTCATGAATCATTTCTATAAAACCTGGTCTATTGAAATTTGTTCCTGTGTACCCGTCATCAGTATAGTCTTTTACTATAATAAATCTATTCTGAGGCTCTTTCTTAGCTAATTCTAAAATATATTGTCTTAGAATCTTGTCCTGATTTGATATACTTTCACTTTCCTTTTTTCCATCATTGTCATCTCTTGATAGTCTTTTATATAATCCAACATAAAATTGTTTTTCATATATGTTGTCTGATTTTTGCAAAATTACCTCCTTCCCTTAAGGTTTAGGCAATCATTTGTCTTTTTACATTATAAGTAAAACATAAATGCTTATTCTAATCTTTCTCAAGAATCTTATTGCTACAGTATTCCTCAAATATTTGTAATATGATATTTTTTAAATCTTTATTTCCATATTCAATTTTAATGTTATAATTCATTTTTTCCACACACATACACCTCTTTAAATAAATATTTTTAGTATTTAGGTTTATGCATAAAACTTATATATCAAATATTATTTTTACCCAAACTAAAAAGCAGAAGCCATTTTAACTTGCTTCTGCTATAATAAAATACCATATAAAAATTGCTATTTAAACTGCAATCTTTTTAAAAATATTATGTAAATAAAAAAGCTTAGTACATTTTAATCTAACCTTTATTATGCAAAATTTCCTTATTTTTTTCAATAAATATTGATTCCTTTAAATATTCCATACTATCTTGTTTAAATTTTTCATGTGAATTTTTAAACATAATTTTTTTTATAAACCTATTCACCAATAAATTTCTCCAAGCTTTGTTTACTTTCTTTCCAAACGGTATGTATATTTTTGACTAACGGTTGCATTTTCTCCCAATTTAATTGAAATGAATATGCATGTCTATAAAAATGTCTAAAAGTTGCGTATTCTCTTAATTTTAAATATAGCTGTTCATCAATAATTTCATCTCTTTTGTTATTTTCACTTGCCATTTGATGTAGTAATTCTTGATGAGACTTGTTTCCTATTGGAACATTACCGTCTATATTTTTAGCAATAATATCAAATATATTTTCTAATCCATTATAAAAAGAATGTAAAACACTGCCTAATATAGTCAAATCAAATAAATCTGGCGTTTCTGTTTCTATTTTTTTGAATATTAAATCATATTCTAAAAATAATTTATCTATTTCATTTATTTTAAATTCTATTTGTTCTTTTATTATTTTATCCAACTTTTAATAATCCTCCTACTCTTAATAACATTTGAGAAAAACGATTTTCTTTATCATCTAAATCTATTAAATCAAATTCATTTTCAAGCTCAAACATTAATATACCTGCAACTTTGTAAAAGTCTTTTCCATTTATCCCTCTAACTGCAATATCTATGTCTGAATTTTCGTTAATTTTTCCATTTGCAACAGACCCAAAAATAAATACTTCCTTAGCACCATTTTCCTTTAATATTTTAGTGGCTTTCTTTATATCTTCTTTATAAGAGTTCGGCAAATTATTTAATTTTTCTTCCATTTCGTATTCCTCCTTTACTTGTACTAGTATAACATATTTTACATAAAAATAAAATAACTTGTACACAAATTAAAATAAAAATAGTATTTTCCAATATTTTTAAAATAGGTAGTTTGAACAAAATCTTAAAAATCTTTAATTAGGTGATTTTCTACTCTAAACTTGTATTATTCTCCTTAATCTAACAGCACCATATGCAGCAGTAAATGGATTTCCAGCAGCTGATGCAGGATATACATCTACTCCATGGTCTGTATAATATTCTCCTAATCCAGCTTTTTCAATTTCTTCTATAGAAGCATCTTTTGTTAATTGATGAACTATAGTTCCTACCATTTCCAAATGGGCTAATTCTTCTGTTCCATAAAGATGTAAATATGAACCTGCTGATTGTAGAATTTTAATGATTTAAAAGAACAAGTAAAAAAGTTATAGCAACATAGCTTTTGTTCATTATATTAGTATTTAAAATCACTATTTATATTAATTTTCATATTATATATTACAATTTATGAAAGAAGGAGATTTTATGTTTTTTATTCCATCAACTGATAATGCAAATATTGCAGTTTACGAATTAAATCCAAATGGATATAAGACAATAGTTTTAATTCATGGTTGGCCTTTATCTCATAAGATGTTTGAATACCAAGTGCCTGATTTAATTAAAAGTGGATATAGAATTATAAGCATTGATTTAAGAGGATTTGGAAATTCTGATGAAACAAGTAATGGATATAATTATAGTCAATTTGCAACTGATCTATATTGTGTAATATATGCTTTAAATTTATCAAACTTTGATTTGCTAGGTTTTTCAATGGGAGGTGCAATTGCTGTTAAATATATGCAATTATATAACGGATATGGCGTTAGAAAATTATGCTTATTAGATTCTGCTGTCCCTTCATATTCAAAAACACTAAATAATCCATATGGTCAAACGATAGAATCTACTAATAATTTAATAAATCTAGGTTATAATGATAGGCCTGCTTTAAATGAAAATTTTGGGAACATATTTTTTTACAAAAAGCCTTCAATTGCTTTCAAAAATTGGTTTCAAAATTTAAGCAATACTGCATCTGGAATAGGAGAAATGAATTCTCTAATTGCACTTAGAGATGAAGATATATTTGGTTCTTTAAAATATATTAATGTTCCAACAGGGATTTTTCATGGTAAAGAAGATAAAATATGTTCTTTTCCTATGGCAGAAATTATGCATAATAATATTTGCTCTTCTGTTCTATTTCCATTTGAAAATGCTGGGCATGGTGCTTTTTATGATGTTAAAGACGAACTCAATCAAGCTTTAATACAATTTTTAAATTATTAATTATAACACATTTAGGAAAAGCTTTTAATCTAGTTTTTTCTAAAAGATTTATGACATTATTATAAATTTTGAAAAAATTTTTTTGATTAAATTAGACAACAGCTTAAAAACGAGCAATTCTTACTTCCATATAAGATTGCTCATTTTAACTGTCAAACTTAGGATATTTTTTATTCTGAAAATCATTAGTTTATGTATTAAATTTTATCATTTGACTCTACTTCCCAACTCTGCAAATATATCCACATCTTTTCTAGCTAGTGTACCTAGTAAATCCTATTCTATTTTTATATATTTATGTAACTAGCATTTAAATTCTTAATATATGTACATTTTATTTGACCTTCATATATATTTTTTAAATTAATCACATATTATTTTTGGATATATTTCAATCATAAAATTTGTTGCATCAACTTTTCTATTTATTGCTTTTTTTGTTTTTAAATACACAACTTTTGACAAAACAGTTTTTAATAAAATATTCTTTTCTTCTGGAGTTTTAATAATATCATAAACATCCATAATATTATTAAAATTTGGAAGAGCAGTAGTCATTCTTCCGTATTTCAAAATCAAGTTGTTTTTTATATTCACTAATCGAATTATTAATTTTTCCAATATTAGTGGAAATTACATTATATCTTTTAGAAAACATTTCTCTCGAATAAATTCCATCTTCTAAAAAATCATATATTTTTATTAATTTGCTTTTTTCTAATTGCATCTCTTTTTTTAAAGCTTCTATTGTTTCATTTAATGTTTTAATTTTATTATTATTAATTTTCTCTATATAATTTTTATAATCAAACTTATAGTTTTCAAAGCATTTCTTTAAAGCTGTAACCACTTTCTCCTCTACAATGCTTAATTTTGAGCTTATATTATCACAATTGCGATTATCACAATATATAATAGAATTATTATTGGAACAAGGCTTTCTTTTCATTTTTTTACCACATTTTCCACAAATTATAATACCACATAATGGATTTTTAATCTCATGGGTATGTGTTACAGGCACATTATTTTTTTCCCTTTTTTCTTGAACAATATTCCATGTTTTCTCATCTATTATTGGCTCATGTAGCCCATCTACTAGTATATAATTGTTATTTCTTGGTCTAGTAATAAGTAATCTTTCATTTTTGTAAACTTTAACTACTTTTCTACAATTCCACTTTATTTTTCCAATATAGACTGGATTTGATAAAATATCTTTTATGCTTGTTATAGACCACTTATCATTTATTCTAGGCTTTAAGTTCATTTCATTTATTCTTTTTTCTATTTCATATAAAGATAAATTATTATAAGCATATAAATCATATATAATTTTTACAGTCAAAGCTTCCCTATTTTTTATTAATGTATAACCTTTATCATTTTTTATTTTTACCTTATCATATCCAAAAGGAGCAATACTTCCCACATATTTTCCCTCTCTTGCAGATGATTCCCTTCCTTGCTTAAGTCGTCTGTTTATAGTTTTATACTCTCTCCTAGACATAAATAGTCCAAACTCAAAATATTCTTCATCAAACTCATTATTGGGATCATATATTTTAAATGGTGTTATTATTTTTGTATTTGAAATCTTAAAAGCTTTTGCAACTATTCCTTGATCCATTGTTTCTCCACGTGCTAATCTTTCAACTTCAACAACCAATACCCCTTTCCATTTCCCCTCTCTTACATCAGACAATAATTTTTGAACTTCAGGTCTTGCCTCTATTGTTTCTCCGCTTACTATTTCTTTATAAATTTTTCCTATTTTCATTTGATTTTTTAAAGCTAAATCAGTTAATATTTTCTTATGTCTTGCAAGTGTTTCACCTTCTCCTTTTTGCTCAAGCTCTATATCAGCTCTAGACTTTCTTAAATATATAGCATATTGTTCTTGTGTTATATTAAAATCCTCCAATTTTCCTCCTAATTAATGTAATCTTTTAAAATTATACTTATAATTGTATTAACTACTTCTTCACTTTCTTCTTTATTAATATCTTCATCATTTATTTTTATTACTGTTTCATCTATTTTAAATTCCTTTACAATCATACATATCCTCCTATAAATATGTATGAATATAAAAAAATAAAAGAACACTTTACATTACATATAATATTGAAAGAACTATTATCTTCTCATATTTTATTAGCTTACATTATTTTTTTCAGAGTAAAAAGTTACTAAAATAACATTTAAAAAGGAAATTAGAGATTTCTCTAATTTCCTAAAAATTTATTTTTTATTTTTTTTACGAACAATATAGATAATTCCAATAAGTGAAACAATCATAGTCACTATAAATGTTCCTATTGCTATATCTGATGTATAAGGAAGTATTTTGTCTGATACAGTATTGTTCTTATCTGAAGAATCTACATTTGGATTGATTCCTTGTGCAGCACCTGGATTATTTCCTCCTGGGTTTTCTGATCCATTTCCTGGGTTTTCTCCTCCTGGATTTTCTGGTTCATTTCCTGGATTGTCTCCTCCTGGATTTTCTGATCCATTTCCTGGGTTATCCCCTCCTGGATTTTCTGGTTCGTTTCCTGGATTATCTTCTCCTGGATTTTCTGGTTCATTTCCTGGATTATCTTCTCCTGGGCTATCTCCTCCTGGGTTATCCTCCCCTGGTGTTGTATCATCTGGCCATGGAGCTGGTTGTTCAGGTTGTGTTGGTTTATTTTTCTCTACAAATTCTTGGTAAAGCTTGTCAAGTTCGTTATTTCCATTCTCATCTTTAACGATTTCCACACTAGCTAGACCGTCGTCAGCTCCTACTATATATTTAAATACAATAGAATATTTTATCTCGTTAAATGACTCAGATTCAGATTCAGTTCCAAAAATCTTACCATCTATTACTTCAAACTCATATAGAACTATACTATCGTGAATATCAAATTCATTTCCACCTTGATCGTTTGTAGGTGTTCTTTGGGTATACACAATATATTCTCCATCAGTTAAGTTTTTAAAGACATATTTTCCATCTCCTGAAACTGGTTTATCTTCAAATTCCTGATCATTTGGTTTCGTTAAAGTAAACGTAAATCCTGGAAGGAAATTGCCATCTTGATCCATCGCATATACCGTAAGTGTTGCTTCACTTGGTACAACTTCAACTTCACATGTTACAGGATGAACATCTTCTTCAGTATATCCTTCTTGATCTACACTTACTTTTATTGTAGTTGTTCCAACTTTTACAGGAGTTACAATTCCATCTTCACTAACAGTTGCAACTTCTGGGTCACTTGATTCCCACTTTAATTTTACTTCTTCAGCATTATGTGGTTCACATGTAACTACTAATTGTGTTCCTTCTTGGTCTTTATCTCTTAATTTCAAGTAATCTTTATCTATTTTAAGTCTTTCAATCTTTACAGCTGTAACAGTTACCTTGCATGTTGCTTCTACATCTCCACATGTAGCAACAATTTCAGTTTCACCTTTGCTATGTGCTGTAACTGTTCCTTCTTCATCTACAGAGGCTATTTCAGGGTTCTTTGAAGTCCATTTTACTTTTTCAGTAACATTTAAAGGTAAAACAGTTGCTATCAATTTTTCACTATTACCACTTCTTAGAGTTAATTCTGTAGGTTCAATTGTAATACTTTCTGCTTTAACTGGAGTAACATTAATTGTAATTACTGCTGTGTGTGTTGCTACTTCACCGTTCTTTGTTTGAGATTCAACTGCAAGTTCTATTACTGCTTTTCCTTCTTTTTTAGCATGAACATGACCTGATTCGCTAACTTCTACGACATCAGCACCCTCTTTTACTGTCCATGTAATACTATTTACATCCGCATTTGTTGGTTCAATATGAGCTTGTAATTGAAGCGATTCGCCTACAGCTAAATCAGTTGTTTTTCCGTCTTCTGTTTTTATGCTAACATTGGTCACTTCTACTACATCTTTAGAAACATAGACTGTATAAACTATTTTTGCACTTGGATTTTGTACTGATGATACCGTTATTGTACCTTCTCCTACTTGAACTGGTGTTATTGTTGCATTTTCTTTGTTAGTTCCACTAGTTTCAAGTTCTACAACATCTCCAGTTGATGTCCAGGTAAGCTCCTTATTTGTTGCATTGTCTGGTAAAACATTTACAACAATTTTAGCACTTACAGGCTCTGTTCCCGTTTGTGGTACAACAAGATGAATTTCATCGTTTTCTAATTCATCAGATAATCCTGTAACATTTGTTTCTACTACATGAACATTGCAAGTAGCTACTTTATCCTCATCTGTTGCCTTAACTATTGTGTTTCCGACTGCTTTAGCTTTTACAATTACTCTATTTTTTTCAGTCTGCTTTATTATTTCAGCAATACTTTCATCTTCAACTGTCCAAATAACTTCTGGATCAGAAGTATCTTTTGGATAGACTTCAGCGATTAAAAGTTCTTCTCCCTCATGCTCATTATATTCAAGATTTCCATCAACTTCTAATGTTACATCTATATTTTCTTCACCATTAATTGTTATACCTGAAACACGTACTTCTTCAATAGTTACTTTTACTTCTACTTTTCTTTCTTCACCATTAATATCTTTTACAGAAGCTGTAATTGTAACAGGTTCATTTGTATATTCTAATACTTTTAAATCTCCTGATTCATCAACAAAAACATTTCCTGGTGCACTAGAAGTCCATGTAACTTCACTTCCATCCTCTTCTTTTTGTTCTCCTTTTAGACGATAAACATCTGCTGTAAGTTTATGTTCATCTCCAACATGTAATTCTAGCTTATAGCCATTTTCTTTATCGCCTGTCAATTTTTCATCATCTTTTAAGTCAATTTCCAATTTATTATATACTTTAATTTTAATATATTCCTTATAGTATGATGAGAAGTCTTTTCCATCTATTTTCATAAGTTCATAGGCATTAGTATTATCATTCCACTTCATTGGTTTTACATGGAAAAGATATGATCCTCCATTATCAACTGTCACATTGTCAAAAGTTAAATCTTTTTCGCTTTGAACTAATTCATATGGTGATGGTCTTCCACCTGTTACTTTTAGCCATTCATATTCAATTTTATCAGGATGTTCACCAGTTCCATTTTCATTGAAATCACCACCAGTGACATGAACTTCTGGTGTAATTGTAACTTTATCACCATCTACGACGTCATAAGCAGTTTTGTCAAAAGTAATACTGATATTTGGTACTTCAAAATCGCTACTTTGTCCATTAGCTGCTTCTTCTTCATGAATTTCTTGTGCTACGAAATTAACATTTAGTATGCTTCCTTTACTAATAGTATCATAGCTTATAGTTAATGTTTCTCCGTTCTTATTTTGTATTTTTTGTCTTATTCCATCAATCATGATAGAATCTATTTCATATCCTGGTTCTGGTTCTATGTTTACAGTTTTACTATCTCCTGGAGTTAGTTCAAATCTTGCATTTTGTCCTTCAAGTACTTTTCCATTTTCTTTAACAGCACCACCAAGTGATGATGTAACAAGAAGTTCTTTCTTCTCTACTGGTTTTTCATCATCTTTTACAGCCATAACTGTAAATGGTGAAAAGCTGTCTACCCATAAAACTAGTCCTTGACGTGTAACCGTTACTGGAATTTCTTCTACTTCACCAGTTAGCTCTCCTGTTTCAGGATTTACTTTATAGTGGTATGCTTTGAATGATAATCTTCCTGATTCTGCAAAATCTTCATAAGTTGTTCCCTTTGGGAATCCTAATGCAATACGTACACTTTCTCCTGTATTAAGAACTTGTTTTTTACAAACAGTAATACTAATGTTATAGGTGTTTACTGTACCTTGTAAAGCTTTTGAAAGCTCGTCTGGGTATGCACCTTTTAATTCTTCTTCCATCGCGTGTTCTTGAGCAGGTGAAGTTTCAGTAGTAACTAAAGTTAATCTTGCATATAATGAATCTAAAAAGTCTTGTTCAGCTCCCTGTTCTTTTGATAATTCGTTCATAAAATCAGACATTTTTTCTTCTTTACCATAGTTTTCACTATGTGTATCTACATCTCTTATATCCCAATTGCTCATATCAATGTCAGATGATTCCATAAGTTGTGGCTGAGCATAAACATTTCTGTTATAACCTTGAGCAGCATAAGCATAACAAGCAAGTGGGTATACACATCCCCATGTACCTGCAACAGGAACTCTGCCACTTGATTCTCCAACTAAACCAGTAACTTGGAAATTATAAAATATACTATGATCAGCATACTGTTCACTTGGTGTAAAGTCAAATTCTACTGTTTTATCTTTATCCCACTTTACATTTTCAATCTTTGAGTTTGCTACTGCAGAATGTCCTGCATTCTCGTTTCCTTCAATTCCTGCTCCTCCATTTACTGATATATCTATTCCAATTGTAGAATCTGGTGTTTTTAATTTTAGTTTATCATTAAATTCCATCTTTAGATGGTGTGTTGATCCTATATATAAGTTACCACGTGGTGTTAATTTCATAGGAATTGGTGGAGCAGAATAATCTCCCCATTTATTTTCTATTTTTGGTGTTGAAACCTTTAATAAACTTCCATTATTTGGGTCTAACTCAGCTTCTCCATTGTTTAGCGCATAAAATAATCTTTCGCTTAATTCTTGCGACCATCCTTTTTCTTCTAATTCTATTCTATATTTAAGATATGCTGGCGGTGTTTCTGTAATAGCGAATTGTACTGCTTTTGTTTGAGGAAGTTCAAGTCTTGTACAATATTTTCCATTTACAGGTTTTGATGGTTCGAATTCCTCTATTCTATCTTTATCTCCAAAAAGAACAAGCCAAGGATCTATATAAGTCCACTCGCTTTCTTCCCATGTGTCTGATCCTGGATTATAGCGGTAGTATTTAGCAACTATATATTTTCCAAGTTTTGCATTTTGAGTAAAGTTTAATCCATCATAACTTACATAGAAGTTTCCACTATCAATAGGTTTATTTGAATCCCAGTTATCAAACTGTGTTTCATTTTTTACCAAAACAGAAAATCCATCATCTGTTTCAACTAAATATGATTCTCTGTAAGCATCTTCTTCAAGCTCAGGATATTTAAATTCATAGTTTGCACTAGAAACTATTCCTTGTGGGTAACGTGTGCCTAAAAGTTGACTTTTTCCAACTAGGAAATAATCTCTATTCTCATGTGAATCGTATACATCAAATAAGCCACCCATTTTTGTTGGATCATCATGAGTTGTATCTACTCCATACCATTTTCCATCAATTTGTACATAGTTCCAAATATGTGGTTCATTTATTGTTGCTTTTGGACTATATATTCCATATACACATACACAAGGAATACCTAGTCTATCGCAAATGGCTTTAAATGTTCTTGTATAAGCTTCACAAACACCCTCTCCATATTTTAAACCGTCATAAGCAGTTCTTGCCGAACTTTTCATTTTTAATGTACCATCTTTTGGTCTAGTTTCCCATTCATGTTTATAGCTCATGTTGTTTACAACATAATCATGTGCATCTCCTGCCATTTTTACTATTTTTTCTGTTTCATCATTTATATCTGATGCATTTTTTTCAATATCTTTTACAACTTTAGTTATTAGAGCTTCATATTCCTTTATTGCTCCTTCAATTCCTTCTCCATATCCTCCGTTTTCGGCACTAGGTCTGTCTGCATTCATACCTTTTAATAAGTATGTATCACTTCTTCCTGCACCTAAGAAGGCATGTAATGTTCCTGATTTGTCTTGGGTTACACGAATTGATAATTGATCCCAATCTACAAAGAAACAATCAGGATAATCATATTGAAAAGCATCTCTTGCTGCACCATAGTCATTTAATAGATCATTGCTACCATTTACAAATAGTGCAATAGATGAAGGACTTACCCTATCTGTTATTTCTAAGCTTTCACCTTTTATAAATGTTCCATCTTTATACATTTGAAGCATTGCATCATAGATAGCTTTTGCATTTGGTTGTAATTGATCATAAAAATATTGATTCCATTTAGTTGTATTTACATCTACTGCAAATACTTTTGATGAATTCAAAAAATTAATAATTCCACATTGTGCAAATAGAATTATTAAAATTGATAATATAACTAATAATTTTTTTGATTTTTTTGTTTTTTTGGATTTCATAAAATCCTCCTTTCCCTTATTTTTATTCAACACTTCTATTTTACCATTAAAGGTATTTATTGTCAATTAGTTTTGAATCTATTTTTTTGTTTTTTTAATGTTAATACTTAATTACTAATATAACTTCATTACAAAACAATATAGCCTGCAATTAAAATGTTTAAGCCCTCAAAAATTTCTGAGACTATTAATATAAACAGTTTATATCTTCTTTAGTTACTCTAGTTCTTTTAATTATTTGTGTTTCATCCAGTCTATAATTTATTATTAATACTATACCTGTACTACTACAGTCACCTCCTTTTTATTATATTTAAAATATCCTATTAGGTTCTGATCTGCAGCCAATTTTATATTTTTTATCTTCCTTTTTAATACCATAGATAATAAACTTTTCTATTTTTTGAAATACGAGATCATTTAAATCTAATAGTTTATTTTTTATCATTTTCCTTCATTTTTTTACAATTGATTTTAATTTTTATTGTAATTATTATAAATCATAAAGAATTAAATCTTGAATTAATTTTTGAAAGAACTTTCTATATAATTTTAATAGTCTTTTTACTATTTGTCAACAAAAATCGTTCAACAGAATTCGACATTTTTCGATTAAAATAAAAAAATTGATTTACTAATTTTAGAAGAAAACTTTATCTTACATAATAATTCTTCTTTGCTATTTATTAGCTCTTGTAATCTTTCAAAATACCACTGCTCCGTTTCGCCTTCAACCGATAAATAATATTTATTACATATTTTTTTTGAGTACATATTTTTCCTCTCCTTCTATATTTTTAAAAATATTTGAAAAATCAATGTCTCTTATTGCTCCATATTTATTGATAAAATAATTTTTCATATAATCTTCTGTATTTCTAACACCTTTGTTTCCATTTGTACCACAATCAGATAAAGAATATAAAATACTCCCTTTATCTTCATTTTCTACAAATTTTATCTCATCTCTTCTCAATAAAGCATTATTTAAAAATATTGGATTATGAGTATTAAAAATCAATTGTGCTCCTTTTATGTTAATTTCGTCATTATGAAAAATATTTATTATATTCATGATTGTCATAGGATGTATAGAAGCATCAAATTCATCTACTACTAGGGTAGCTCCCATTTTAATTGTCATTTTAAATTGACATCATTATGGTTCTTATTCTTCTGTACCTATATCATTTAAAATAGCTTTTGCATTTTGATCTGGCATTCCAAAACGTTGTGATAAATATCTAAGTGATGCTCCAAGTTCTCCATCTGGTCCACCATATTGTGAAATTATAAATTTAGCCAAACGAACATCTTTATTTTTTATATTTATTGGATATTGTAATACTTTGTTATAAGTCCACATTAATTCATCCCTCCTTCCCATGGCCATGGTTCTTCAAGCCATCTCCACTTATTACATGGATAATGAATAGTTAATGGTCCATAAATTTTTTGATATTTATCTGTTAATTCTCTATATTCTTTACAATATTTATTGTGTAAACATAAAGCTTTTTCATCGTCTGGATGAGTATCTAAATATAAAGCAAGTTCTTGTATTCCAAATGCTAAGCATTTAATTTGATGAAGCATCTCCTCACGTGTTGCATTACTATTACAGCAACATTCATCATCAATATTCCATCTGTTATTTAATGCTACCATTGTATCATCTGGCATACTTGTCATATTATTGTTTGTGTTAGAACATTTACAGTTTTTATTTTCGTTCTCGTTCATTCATTACACCCCTTTCCAATATTATTAGTTCTTTCCAAATAATTTATTTGTTTCATTGAATCTCCTGGACAATAAGGACTAACTAATTCAGGGAATATTGTTCCATTTTTTAAACCTATACAAGGCTTAAAAGTTTCAGTCATAGTTTGAATTGGTACATAACTTTGTCCAAGCATAGGGTTTTCTGGAAATACACTTACTGTAGCATTATCATCAAAACCACAACTACAATTTTCATTGTAGGTTTGTTCATTGTTTTGGATATTATTACAACTTTTTTCTAGCATATTAGAATTACACATATTTTGTGTATTATTCATACAGCAAAATCTTCTACATCTATTTCTCATTTTTAACCTCCTAAAAATCGATTTAAAACATACCATATATTTTTTATATGACAGTCTCTTTCTATATAATATTAAAAATATGACAAAATGTGATTTTTTTAATTAATGCCTTTAGCCCTATTTTTTCGTTCATTTATAACAAAAAAGAAGCTAGCCTATAAAATCAAACTAACTTCTTTATTTTTTTGATTTTGTTGAAATTTTAAAATACTTTCAAATTTTTTAATTAAATCATATTGTTAAAAAAACATAAATTTTCCTTATTTTTCTATCTTTTATTTTTTCCATAACAACAATATTGTGTCCCCAAAGGAATTTGTGCAACAAGTTGTTGCATTTCTTTGTCGTTATTATATTCAAGATAAAATTTTTTCATATATTTTAAGTTTCTTACTGATATTGAATTTGTAAAATCTATTTTTAAGTTTTTTGCAACTTCATCTATAAATTTATTTCCATATTCATGATTATCATCTAAAATTTTTCTTAATCTAAAGTAATATCTAGCTCAATATTTTTTAAGTTTGTTAACCTTTAAACAATTAAAATATAAATATAAATTATTACAAAGTACTTAAAGTACTCTTTTTATAAAGTTTTAGAAAGAAATTTAAATCATTTAGGAACAATAAGTCCTGCTGATAAAAAATTTAGTATATATTATATTGATAGTGCAAAATAAGGTGTGTAAGTTAAAGATACCAAAACTTATACACTTTATTTGGTACACTATCTACTATATTCTCTCTACTTATTCATATTATATTATTTTACTATAATTGCTGGTATATAAATGTTTTCATCATTTTCCATATCATTAAAGAAAACTTTAAATTTATAAACTGGTTGATAATAATTTTTGCTGTCAAGCATATAATCTATTTCTATTGAGTTTATCTTTATCTTCTTTATTTTTTCATTAAATGTGGATTTATATTTTCCACTTAGCAATATTTGATATGCCTGATTTTCTGAAATAATTTTACAATTATCTATTTTATAATAGTTTATTATATTATTATTAATTTCATATCCTCCATTTTCATTCAAACGAATTGTAAGATTTCCATCAGTTACATATTCCTTATTATCATACATATCAGCAGTAAATATATGATAACCATTTTCAAAAGTATATATATAATCATAATTCATTTCTATTCCTAATTCTTCTAATTTTCTTATTACTATATCTTTTTCAGTCACAGCATTAGATTGTTTCTGCTGTACTGCAATCCCTGTGTTGCTAACACTATTTTCTTTCAAGGTATCATCACTTATATTGGTATTATCAATTGTATATGTTCCACCTTTATAGTAGTATCGCATATCTATTCCGCTTTCAGTGTGAAAAATAGAAAATGTATCAAGATTAATTGCTCGTACTATCTCTAAATTCATTTTTTTCATTATTTCATCAGCATTTTGTCTTGCTTCTTGCTTAGAATATGTTTTTGCACTATATACTGGTAAATATCGTTCCTCCACATTGAAAGAAATATCTCCTTCTACTGTTACGTCTTTCATATTAGTTTTTGTATATAATAATATATCTAAATTTCCATATTTTTGTGAATTATATTTCGTAAAAATTATCGTAAAAAATAAGATAGTTAAAACTAATGGCATGCAACATAAAACACACTTTAATATCTTTTTCCTTTCTCCTTTATTTATAATAATAAAAAATATCTTTATAATGAAAAATCCAATTATTGTTCCAAGTGTATTATTAAATATATCATCTATTTCAAATATTCCTACATGCCTTAATAATTGGGTAAATTCAATTATTAGTGTAATTATGAAACCAACGCTAACTACTTTATACCATTTATTTAATTTTTTGCTTAATAATGGAAGCAAAAATCCCATTGGTATAAATATCAGTATATTTAGTATTAAATTTAACCAAGCAGATTTCTCTCCTGTAATATAGGCTTCTTTATATGAGCTAAACAAATTCCAATTAAATGTTGTTTTATAATTTGAACTTCTCCCTGCAAATGTAGCACATAATAATATTACTATATAAAATAAAAATATAGTTGGTATTATGAGTTTCTTAGCCTTGATTTCCTTTTTGTAAACAAATTTGTTAATAATACAAAAAAACAATAAGCAAAAGACAACTATAAAAAAGGCAAAAATTGTATATCTTTTTAATAAATGAGCAATTTCATATATGTTCATTTCTTCCTCCTTGACAATTTACTATATATCTTTCAAACTACAAAATTTGTTATTCTGGTATATCAATCATTTTTTTCAGCAAATTCTTTACAAATTTTGTTTTCATTAGCATATACACAATAATTGCACCTATTGTATTTAATATAATATCATCAACATCCGCTCCACCACTATAAGTTATAAATTGCAATATTTCAACAAATATTGTAATTATAATTATCATTATTCCAAATTGCTTTATATTTTTTATTCTGTTTTCAAATAAAATTGGAATAAAGAATCCCATTGGAGCAAATAAAAGTAAATTAGTAGCCAAATTAATTATTACTATGCTTGCTTTAATATCACTAGATAGCAAACGACTAATATAATTTATTATAGTAGCAAATGGAATAATATTACATGTTTCAAAATGTTCCTTTGAGAATATATTAATATTTTCAAAACCTCCTGTTCTTCTATATTCACTATTCAAAAATAATACTGTGATTAAAAGTAACAAATCTATTATAAATAAAATTTTTAGCCAAAAATTTCTAATTTGATTCTTTTTTTGTATATTCTTTGATTTCTTTGCTTCTACAATCATTGTAATAATAATTAAAAATATTGGTATTGCAAATCCACCTAGAGTTACAACTATATTTAACACAGTATTAGGTAATAAACTAAATATCATTACAGATCCTATTAATATAATACTAATACCTATAATAATACCATTAATTATTCTTCTCACTTTTAATCTCCCACCTTATATTTATCTAGCTAAATAATAGCAAAAATTTATCTTTTTTTCAATATAAACATTTTTACTTTTGGTTTTTGTTTTTCTTTTTCTTCCTATTTTATATTCTTTAAATCCTACAAGTAGAAATGCATGCCGAAAGCCTACCATTATTAAGATTTGTCGTTTTCTTTCTGCTTCAGACAATTTCACAAGATAAAAAAATATTCACTCAACATTTTGTTATCGACTCATTTTTATAACTGATATTCAGTTATATTTTATATATCATATTTTAAGTATAATTTCAATAGTAAATAAAATACTATGAAAAGAGGTTATGCTATGGAAAAGTTTGTAATGAAAAAGTCTGCCGAAGCCAATATCTATAAAAGTATAAGATTTCCCGTTGAAATGAATTCACAAATAATTGATATTGTTGAAAAAGCTAACAAAGGACTAGATAAAAAAGAATATTCTTTCAATGGATTTGTTGTTTCAGCTTGTGAATTTGCTTTAAAACATATGAAATAACAAAAAGAAAAAATTTTTATTTGACAAATTTTATATTATAAATGTGTTGTTTTTTATGTGTATTCAATTTTTATGAATATTTTTAAAAAATTTAAAATATCATAAAAAATGCAGTATACTATATTTAGCTTAAGCAAGAGAATAAATCGATGTGCTTGATTGTTCACAGAGATATGTTGACCACATATCTCATTTTTTGCTAATATTTATACTCATTTAGAAAAAAATACAAAAAATAAATCTGCAAATGTACTATCAAATGTACTTACATTTACAGATTAAAGTTTGGCTGGGGTACTGTGATTCGAACACAGGAATGTCGGAGTCAGAGTCCGATGCCTTACCGCTTGGCGATACCCCAATTTACTTTTACATTATACCAAAAAAATTCTCTTCTTGCAATTATTTTAAGAAAAAAGGCAAAAAAAAATTTAAACGAAAATTTTAAAAGTAAATGCCAGATTTGTTCTAAAACTGGCATTTAATCTTGGATTTCAAACTGGAACTTACTTTTACACTTAACCCAAAACCCTTGCCGTTCGCTAACAGCTCACCACTATCAGGCACTGTATAGGACTTTCACCCACAAGTTGTTGCCCATGCTGAGCACACAAAAATACACTAATACATATTCCGTATTAGTGCAAGTTAATTATTTACAAAATCTATGTTTACCAATTGTAACTGTCATAGGTCTAGACCAAATCCATTTATTAGTTGCAGTAGCAGGATTAAAGTAATAAATTGCTCCATAAGATGGATCCCATCCATTTAAAGCATCTCTTGCAGCACTTTTTGCTGTGTTATCAGGATTCATATTAACTTGTCCATCAGAAACAGCATCAAAAGAACCAGATTGGTAAATCACTCCTGCAATAGTATTTGGAAAAGAACTACTTTTTACTCTATTCATAACAACTGCACCAACTGCAACTTGCCCTGTATAGCTTTCCCCTCTTGCTTCTCCATAAATCAACCTTGCTAAAAGATTTACATTATTAGAATTACTACCAGATGAATTACTATTTGATGAAGAAGTGGAACCAGAGCTTGTAATTCCCATAGCAGCAAGTGTTTTCTCTCCTGCAATTCCATCAGCTGTTAATCCATTTTTCTTTTGAAAAGACTTTACAGCAGCAAGAGTTTTGCTTCCATAAACACCATCTACAGAGCCATTATAATAACCCCATCTTTTTAATTTTTCTTGTATTTGTTTTACTTCATTACTGTTAGATCCATATTTAGATAAAGCTTGAGAAACATTATTTCTAGAAAATCCTACCACTGTAATAATTGTAATTAACCCTACCAAACTCATAAAAATTAATAATTTATGTTTCAAAATTTTTCTTATCATTAAAAAACCTCTTTCTAATATAATATTATAATTATAGTTTTATCCAAAAAAGGTTTTTTATACATAATTTATAACTAGAAAAAGAGATATGTATTAATATCTCTTTAACTACAATATGTGCATAAAATTGATTCAAAACCTATATCTAAATCAATTAAACCAATTTTATATTTATAATCAAGCTCACTTAGTTTGCTTAAAATTGTTCTAATTTCATCTTCTTTAAAATATCCAGCTTGCATTTTATATTTATTAACTAAAAACATCTGATTAGCCTTTAAATCTAAGCTTGAAGCAATATCCTTATTCCATTTCACAGCTAGTTTTACAATATATAATTTCCTAAAATGATTATATAAAGTAACCAAAATCTTTTGAACAGGCTCTTTTGCGAGAACCAAATTTCTGTAAACCTCAATAGCTTGTTTTGTATTTTTCTTACCTAAACTATCTGTTAAATCAAAAATTACACTTTCCATCTTTTTTATTGAAAGATGATCTATATCGTCTTTAGTTATAGTTCCACCATTTCCTGCATATTCAATTAATTTTCTAATTTCATTAATTAAATCTTGCATAGAAGTACCACAACACTCTATAAAATAACTCAAAGTAAAATTATCAATATTCACATTATAAGCTTTTACAATAGCCTTTAATCTTGTCATAATCTCACTTGCCTTTTGAAATTCAAAATTACAAACAATTCCATTTACATCTATAAACTTGAAAAGTTCAGAGGATTTATCAGCATCTTCTTCCACAAACACAACAACCACATAATCTTTTATAAAACTAAAATTATCATTTAAATAATTTAAAATCTTGTCATTAATATCTTTATCATCTTTCTTACTTTTCTTTTTTGTTTCTTTTTTAAATAATCCTGAATTTTTAACAACAATAAGTTTTTTATCAAATCCAAAAGCAGGAGTTTCAATATTTGGAATTAATTCTGTCACATTAGTTTCATCTAAATTCACAAAATTAACACCTTTTAATGTTTCACCAAATAATTTAATTATTTTTTTTAAAGCACTTTCAAGCAAAAAACGTTCTTCTCCATATAATAAATAAATCGTATCTATAATGCCACTATTTAGTTTCTTTTCCAATTCCTCTACTTTCAAGTAAAATCCTCCTGTTTTTATTCAAAAATAATTCTAAAAACTTCTGCTACACTCCAGCATTGTGCAAAAGCTCCTTTTGGTAAATTTGGCTTTTTAGAATCATATAGTTCTGAAATTGAGCCAATACAACCTACTTCATTTATTTCCTTTGTAAAAGTCTTTTCTACTTTCTTCTTAAAACTATCTAATTTAGTTTTTAATTCTTTTTTCTTATCCTTGTCTGTTTCAAAGTTATACATATTTCTTATAGCATCATTATATAGTCCAAGAAGCCACGGCCATGTTATTCCTTGGTGATAGCTCATATCTCTTCTAAATCCATCTCCTTCGTATACATCCACATAATTCTTTTCGCCTTTAGCTAAAGTCTTTAATCCATAATTATTTAATAACTTCTTTTCTACAGTATCAATAATTTCACTTGCAATTTCTGAATTAGGATCTATAACAGGATTCGTTAAACTTAATGCAAAAAGTTGATTTGGTCTTACTTTGCCATCTCCTATTACATCATATAAGCATCTCTTTTTACTATTATAAAATTCCTTTACAAAAGATTCTTTACAAGTTTCAGCCATATCACCATATTTTTTACTTATTAGTTTTTTTCCTATGCCTTCACACTTTTTACTTAAATTTTCCATTATCTTTAAAGCATTGTACCAAAGAGCATTAATCTCAACTACTTTTCCATATCTTGGTGTAACTACAAAATCGCCATATTTTGCATCCATCCATGTATTTTGTGTATTTTCTGTACCAGAAGAAATTAATCCATCTTCATCTAAATAAATATTATTTCCATCTAAATCAATTCCATTAGAATATTCTTCAATTATTTTTTTTAATTTTGGATAAATATTTTCTTTTATAAAGTCAATATCTTCAGTATAATCTAAATACTTTTGGACTTGTTCAAATAATAACAAACTACTATCTGCACTATTATAAAGAGCACTATTATCTACCTCAGAATAGCCATTTGGAACTAAACCTTTTTTTATATCTCTTGTATAAGTAAGCAAAATTTGTTTAGCTATAGCATACCTTTTAGGAAGTAAAACTGCTCCCTCAAAAGAAATTAAAGCATCTCTTCCCCAATCTAAGAACCATGGGAATCCTGCAATTAGAGTATGCAAACCAAAAGTAGGTCTATATACAACGAAATTATCTAATGCCGTTAAAAAAGTTCTTGCTAATTCATCTTTTGCTAATTCTTCTTTCGTTTTTTTCTCTTTGCTATTATCTATTAAAAAAGACTGATTATATATATTATTAATTCTTACAATCTCGCCATTAATTAAACTTTTAGCATCTATCTCATCAATACTTTCTTCTAAAGAACAAATAAAACTAACATCTTTTTCTTCATTAGGTTCAATGTCTATTTCAAAAACACCTGAAACTATATGATTTTCTTCTGGATAAAATCCACGTTTTTCTTCTTCAATATAAAACATATTATAAAACATATCATTTGTATGTATTTTATAATTTCCTTCAGATGTCTTCATATAAATAGGATGTGCTACTTTTTTATCAATTACTAATTTTATCTTATCGCTCTTAATTTCTTGACTAAGTTCAAAATTGTGATTCGTACTCATTTCATGGAAGTTTCTATAATTTAATATAGGAGCTAATTCAAGTTTTGCTCGTTTGTTTCCATTTCTTATTTTATAATAAACTACAACCGTATTTTCTCCATGTTTCATACAAATAGCTTTTGTAATTTCTGTATCATTTACTTTATATTTGTATACAGGTAAAATATTTTTTTGAAATGACTCCAAATATTTAAATCCCTGTGAAACATAATTTCTACATATATTTGTATACAAATCATATTTCTGACCATCCAAAATTATACTTTCATCTAATTTAGACAAAATAAGCATTCTTCTTGCTGGTGGAGTAAATGGTGCTACAAGTAATCCATGATACTTTCTAGTATTCGCTCCAATAACTGTAGATGAAGCAAACCCTCCTATTCCATTTGTAATAATCCATTCTCTTTGCATACCTTTATCTAGCTCTAAGTCTGTTTTTTCAAATTTCATTAGTATACCTCCAATATTCATTAGTACTTTTTATCTTTATGTTTTACTTTTTATTTTTTTATTTTTATCAGAATCTTTTATAGACTGTATTCTTTCCTTATATTTAATAGCAAATTTGCTTTGAATTTTTTTATCATCTGTAGGTTTTCCATACTTTAAAAGTCTTTTTCTTCTCTCATTTTCTTTTTTTATTTGCTTATCTACTTGAAGTTTTGAATCCATTAGCATATACTCTATTTCATTATGTTTATCTTGATATTTTAAATCATCACATATTATTTTAATTAAAGTATCTGCAACAATCATTGCATTATGCCTTATATATCCATCTTTTATAACAGACATATTTTCCTTTATGAATTTAATACGTTTATCTTTTACTTTTGATAAATCTTGAATTACAAGATTAGAACCTTCTAAGTTATATTTTTTTATAAATTCAGGCATTACTTCTCCTGTATCATATAAACAATAATTAATTAATTCTTCTCCACAATGGTCTGTTATTACATTTAAATAATCAGAAACCGTGAAGTCGTCTGTAAATCCAGGCTCTGTCATTATATTACATACATATAATTTAACTGCCTTTGATTCTTTAATTGCTCTTGTTACACCTTTAACAAGTAAATTAGGAATAACATTTTCATATAGGCTTCCAGGTCCTATTATAATTCCATCTGCTTCCCTAATTGCTTTAATCACTTCTGGAAGAGGGCTACAATTTGATGGACTTAAATATACTCTATTTATTTTAGTACTATTATTATATACCATCTCTGGTACTCTAGCTTTTTCATCAATCATATAGCCATTGTCTAATTCTGCACAAATAGTCATTTTCTCTCTTGTAATTGGTAAAACTTTTCCACATATTTTAAAAATATCATTTGAGTTTTTTATTGCTTCAACAACATTTCCTGAAAGATCACACATTGTAGAAAAATACAAGTCAGAAAAAGTTAAACCTTTTAGCTTTCCTTTGCCAAATTTATAATCTAGCAATTTTTTCATTTCGCTATAATCATCGACTCTTAAAGCTGCAAATGAGTTTTTTATATCTTCAAGTTGTCTATATAACATCGTTTCACTATTTTTTCCAAAACTTTCTCCATAATCTGAAATAGTAACTACTGCTGTAATATTACTCGTATGTTTTTTTAATCCCTCTAATATAGTATTTAAACCACTTCCTCCTCCTATTACAACAACTTTTGGTCCTTGATTATATACTGTTTTGTCAAATATTAATGAATTAACATTAACTTTCTTTTTCCCTTCAATTCTATTATCTGTTGCTTCAATAAATAATTCCATATTTCTCTTATTAATATAAACCATTCCAAGTACAACACAAGTAAATCCTATTACAAAATACACAATTATTTTTGCTGCATAGGTAAATGTAATTGCCTTACTAGGAGTTATAAGTTCTGCCATACCAAATGAAGCAAATACTACTCCCACTAGAATTAACATTATCCATCTTTTCATTTTTGCACTATCTTTTAGCCAGTAAAATATACCTTTCATTTTCTATTTTTCTCCTATAATTCTTATTTCCTCTTCTATTTCAACCCCATATTTTTCATACACTTTTTGTTTTACATATTTAATTAAATCTAAAACATCTTTTGCAGTAGCATTATTATCATTTATTATAAAACCTGCATGTTTTTCTGAAACTTTGGCTCCACCTATTTGATAGCCTTTTAGACCACATTCATCTATAAGCTTTGCAGTTATAATGCCATTTTTTCTTTTAAAAGAGCTACCGGCTGAAAAATATTCTATAGGCTGTTTTTCTCTTCTTTGTGTTAAGTATTCTTCCATTTTACCTTTTATATCTTTTGAATTTCCATAGTTTAATTTTAATGTTGTTTCCAGAATTATATAATCTTTTTTATTAAAAATACTAGCTCTATAATCAAATTGTTGCTCTATATTTGATAATTCAAATATATTTTCATTTAAATCTATACATTTAGTTGATTCAACAATATCTTTCATTTCTTTACCAAAAGAGCCTGCATTCATAAATATTGCTCCACCTACAGTACCTGGTATTGCTGCTAGTTCTTCTAGTCCTGAAATTCCTTTTTTTAATAATTCTTGTGCAAGTTTTGAAATCTTATATCCTGCACCTACTGTTACTAATACATTATCTTTATGTTTTTCAATTTTTAAATTATCTATATTAATTTTTATTACTAATCCTCTAATTCCTTTATCTGTAACTAAAATATTACTTCCATTTCCTACTATTGTTGTTCTTATATTTTTTTCTTTAGCATATTTTAAAATTTCACATAATTCATCTACTGTGGTTATCTCGATGAATAAATCAGCTTTTCCGCCAATTTTAAATGATGTATGATTTTTCATAGGTTCATCAAATATTATTTTTTTCTCAATATTTAATGTTTCTTCTAACATCGACTATGCCCCCTTATACAGTTCATACAATATATTATCATTTTTCTTTTACATTTACAAGTTTTTTTTATTTTTTATTTAATTTTCCTTATATTAATTTATATTCATAAACCTCTAAGTTCATAATATATTAATATTATATTTTTACAATTTAGGAAATTAAAAAGAGTTTCATGAAAGTCTTGGAAATACTTGCATTTTTAAATATTCAAATAAAAAATTGTCTTTATTTCTAGTATTTTTACACGTTAATATAGACTTTTTTGCCATTTTATGGTATAATATAAGTATAGTAGTTTTAATTTTTGAAATATCCAAATATTTTAGGAGGTTTTATTATGTGGAAATATTGGCTTATATTAGCAGGAGTATTTATAATTATTGAATCAATAACAACAGGTTTTTTTGTTTTTTGGTTTGCAGTAGGTGCTCTTATTGCCTTAATTGTAAGTCTATTTATAGATAATATTCTTATACAGGCTGTCGTATTTATAATATCATCTGCACTATTATTAGTACTTACAAAACCTCTAGTAAAAAAATTTGTAAAAAACAATGAAACAGTTCCTACAAATGTTTTTAGATTAATAGGAAAAGAAGGTGTTGTACTAGAAAATATCGACAGTATAAATGGAACTGGCAAAGTAAAAGTTAAAGGCGAACTTTGGTCTGCTACCTCTGATGAAAATATAGAAAAAGATACAAAAGTAAAAGTTATTAGTATTAATGGTGTTAAACTTAAAGTAGAAAAAGTAGAAACGCAACAATAAAATTATTATTTTTGATTTTTAATTTTTAATTTTTATATATAAATTTATTTTTAGGAGGTACTATTATGTGGATTTTTTTAGTAGTTCTAATCATAATAATCGCTATTATTGCTTATAAATCAATAAAGGTTGTAAGCCAATCTGAAGTGTATATCATAGAAAGACTTGGTAAATATTATAAAACAGCAGATGCTGGATTAACATTAATAATACCATTTATTGATAGGGTAAGCTCAGTAGTTCTTTTAAAAGAGCTAACAATGGACATCCCTCCACAGGGAGTTATTACTAAAGATAATGTTACAATAAATATTGATACAGTTGTATTCTATCAAATTACCGATCCTGCAAAATCAGTTTATGAGATTGCAAATTTGAAAAAAGGTATAGAGTATTTAGCAATTACCACAATTCGTGATATTGTTGGTAAAATGGACTTAGATGAAACTTTTGGTTCAAGAGATAATATCAACTTTCAACTTCGTTCTATCTTAGATGAAGCTACAGATAAATGGGGTTGTAAAATTAATAGGGTTGAAATAAAAGATATTAACCCACCAGCAGATATTAGAGATGCAATGGAAAAACAAATGAATGCTGAGCGTAATAAAAGAGCTCTTATCCTAGAAGCTGAAGCTCAAAAGCAATCTGATATAACTGTTGCAGAAGGTAAAAAAGAAGCTGCTATTTTAGAGGCTGAAGCTGAAAGCGAAGCTAAAATAAGAAGAGCAGCTGGTGAAGCTAAGGCTATAAAAGAAGTTGCTGAAGCTAAAGCTAAAGAAATTTCATTAATTTATGGTGCAATGAAAGATTCAAATCCTGATGAAAAACTTGTACAGTTAAAATCATTAGAAGCTTTAAAAGAAATTGCAAATGGAGATGCAAATAAAGTATTTATTCCATTTGAAGCAACAGCTGCATTAAGCAGTATTGGCGCTATCAAAGATGTAGTTACAGACAAAAAAGCTAAAAAAGATTAAAAAATTATTTCCACTTAAGTTATTTTATAACAACTTAAGTGGATTTTTTATGCAATTTAATTGTTATTTAAAATCTTCTATAACGTCCACGAATAGCACCTGTTCTGCCACCGTTAGCTTGATTTGGAATAATATTTCCTGTTAAAGCAATACCGATTGTTACTTCCACAACCACATCCATTATCATTATTATCATTATCATCAGAACTTCCACAGCTACTATTTATAGTTAATAAATCCTGGCTATCTCCATTATTGCATCTACAACTAACTGTCAATAAATTATCATCGCTTGAATTACAATCATTATCGTGGTTATTACATTTATTACAATGATTATTGCAATGATTTTCATCATTATTGTTATCCATTAGTCTTCTTAAGATAAATCTTATCAGTTTTGTAATATAAGCTGTAATAAAAGCAATTAATGTATATACAATTACTGCCACTAAAGCTGTGCCTAGATCTGTAATAGTTCCTAATGCAAATAAAGCAAATGCAATAATTAAATAAATAGCAAAAAATGTTATAGCAACCAGAATAGGTCTATCTAATATTCTCTCTAAAACTATTGCAAGAAGAATAGTAGCAAGTGGAATAGCAAAAAAAATAAGTAAATTCATAATACCTCTCCTTTTTATTTTTTATATATATTATGAATTTACTCAATTAAAAGTTACTTATATTTAACTTCCATTAAACATAATCCATAAGGAGGTAAAGTTTTTCCCGCATTTTCTCTTTTTTTAGATTCAATTATATTTGGTATATCATCTGGATCAATCTTTCCTAGACCTACGTCAACTAAAGTGCCACTGATAATTCTTACCATATTGTATAAAAAACCATTTCCTGTTAATTCTATAATAATTCTATCTTTTTCAGTTTTATAAACTTTTGCCTTGTAAATTGTTCTTACACTACTTTTACTGCTAGTACCACTTGCTTTAAATGCTTTAAAATCGTGCTCTCCTTCAAAATACTTTACAGCCTCAATCATTTTATCCACATCAAGTTTTTGAGGTATATGGTATTCTAAATTTCTAAAAATAGCAGATTGAACATGAGAATTATTTATTGTATACCTATATGTCTTTTCTTTGCAGCTCAGTCTACTATGAAACATCTCATCTACTTCTTCTGCTTTTATTATCCTAATAGACTTTTTTATTTTTGTATTTATGGCTAAAGCAAATTTATCTATAGGAAGAGTCGAATTAGTTTTAAAATTCGCAACCTGACCAAGAGCATGAACACCACTATCTGTTCTACCAGAGGCAATAAGATTAACCTCTTCCCCTGTTATTTCTTTTATGGCTTCTTCTATTGAACCTTGTATATTTAATTTATTAGGCTGCCTTTGCCATCCGATTATATTCTTTTCCATCATACTCTATTGTTAACTTAATATTACGCATACTTACTCTCCGTTCACTTTTACATATTTTAATTATAATTTTAAATTTATATTACAACCGTGTAAAATATTTTTCATTATACATTATTTTTATTCATTTGTCTATATGCTAAAAGTTTTAAGCAGGGTCATTTCATCATTTATTACAATTTTGTAACATTTCTAAAAAAATGCTTAAATATCAATCGCTGCGTATCATCTTAATTATGTTAATTGCTTTACGTTATTAAATAAAATATAAAATTTATTAATTATAAAAGTATTGAAAACTCAATGGTTAAATTCAAATATTACAATTTTGTAATAATCGGTGAAATTACCCTGAGTTTTAAGTTTGGGCTTTCTTCAAAATCTATAAATTCCATTAATACATAAATATTGACTTTTACTTCTTATTTCAATATAATGTATACAATTACAAGAACTATATAAGTCAGTTTTTCAAGGATAAAAGATTTTTAAAATACTTTTATTAAATTAAGAAAAGAGGAAAACCATGAAATGCTTTTTAATGAATAAAAATAAAAAAATTGCATTAATTGAATACAATACAAATTATAATGCTATCACTAAAATTTATGAAATATATGCACTTGACTATGCACCACTTTCTTTAAAAAATGCAGTTACAGATAAATCTTTAAGTGATGTAAAAGAGTTAAACTTATGGTTTAAAGGAAGAGGTATTCCAAATTGGAGAAAAGACTTAGAAAACCTACTAAAAAATTTAAATGTTTTCTCTCCTGATGAATTATTAAATAAAGCTTATGGTTTATCATTATCTGACCAATATTGGATTAAGTCAGAAAAGCAAAAAAATTTACAATGGAAAGATATTAATTTTTTTACAAACGATTTCCAATATAAAGGATATTTACAAGTATCTTTAAGTTCAAGTTTTTCACAAGAGAGAATTGACTTATATTCACCTAATAACACTACTGATGGAATGCTTAAAAAAGCTTGGGTAATAGAAAATAATGAAAGGATACTTGTTAAAGGAACATTTTATGAATCAAGGCAAGAACCTATAAATGAATGGCTTGTGTCTCAGATATGCAAGAGATTAGATTTAGATTATTGTAATTATGAAATAGGAATAGAAAATAACAAATTAGTTTCTAAATGTAAAGCCTTTATAACTGAAAATGAAGAAATAATAACAGCTCATGAAGTTTTTAATTCTAAAAGACAAAATAACAATATTAATGATTTTGAGCATTATATAAAAATATTAGAAGAAAATGGTATATCTAATGCTAGGGAACGCCTAGAAAATATGTTTTTTGTTGATTACTTAGTTATGAACATAGACAGACACATGAGAAATTTTGGAATTATTAGAAATGTAGAAACTTTAAAATGGGAACGCCCTACCCCTATCTTTGACACTGGTGAATGCATGGAATGTAATAAACTTACAAATGAAATGAATTTTATAGATGGCAAATGTAAATTTTTTAAAAATAGTAACAAAGATTTTTCTGATTTATTAAAATATATAGATATATCAAAATATAACATTTCAAAATTGGATGGACTTGCACAAGATTTTAAAGAAAAATTAATAGAATATAAAAACTATACAGATATGTCAGACGAGAGAATTGAAAAACTATATGATGGTCTATTATATAGAATTCAAACTATAAATAAGTCGTTATAAAGTTAAACTATAGCCCCAAAATCCAACTTAATAAAAGTTAGATTTTGGGGCTAGTATACACAGAGCTTTTTACTAAAGTATATTAAAATACAATTGCATTTATGTTAATGTCAATATAAAAAATGTACAATTTCTTACATTTTTATTTTCCATTTTTTTACATTCTTATTTTATCATTAACAGCTTGCTAATGCTGTCATAAATTTTAAAAAAAGTTAAAGTATTTCCAATTTGAGTTAGATTTCTAACATCTCGTTCCATATAAGTATTTACATACATGGTGTAAAACATTTTAAAATCACTTTCTTTTTGGTATAAAGCTAGCATTGTTCCTTTATGAATAATATTCCAAAGTTCATCGTATGAAATATTTGTATTGTATTTTTCGTGCTCTTGTAAATAATTTTCTGTAAGAATAAATGGCATATGAAAATCTATTCCTTTTATTTCTCTTAAACTTAGTCCTAAAAGATTTAATATTCCAATTCTTTCTGCTAAACTTTCGCTTACATTTTTCATTAGATAAAATTGTTGTGAACCAGTTAAATAAAAAATGGCATTTTCTTCGCTATTATCAATTGCTATTTTTATATATCTAAGTAAATCTGGTGCATATTGTATTTCGCCATATTTTGTCCCAATAGAATATGTGTAATTAAAGCAGTTACTATTATTAAAATTTAGCAGGTTAATCATTTACTTTTATATTGTAAAAAGTGTTCTAATATGCATAATACTATAATTTTATAAAAACATAGCCATATACAATGGGTAACTATCAATTTTATCGCTTTTACTTATATTTTTTGTAGATAATTTTATTCCATGTTTTACTCCCCAATTCTGTATTATAGAATACATAGACTTTGATTTTGTATTATCCGCTGATTTTACCTCAACTGCAGTTGCAATGTTATTCTTTCTAATAAAAAAATCTATTTCAATTTTATTTCTAATTCAAAATGTGGTTAATTTTGAGAAAACTGTAGATAGTTTATTTGTTAAAAAAAACGTGGATCTATATATTACATGCTCAAATGCTTATCTCTTATCTGGTGAACTTGCAACATTACTTTCAGGAAGATATGTAAAAATTGAAATGCTACCATTGTCTTTCAAAGAATATATGCAAATCACTTCCTCTAATAGTAAGTCTGATGCTTTTAGAGAATATCTAGAATTTGGTTCTTTCCCATTTATTAATGAATTAAATAAGAATACTGCAGCAATAAAAGACTATCTTGAAGGAATTTATTCTACAGTTTTGTTAAAAGGTATTGTTTCAAGAAAAAATATTCAAAATATTACTACATTAGAAAATATAGTTAAATTCATTATGGATAACATTGGTAATATAACCTCAACTAATAAAATATGTAATACATTAAACTCAAATGGAAAAAATATTTCTATTCACACAGTTGAAGAATATATATCTGCTTTAAAAGATAGTTTCTTTATTTATGAGGCAAATAGATATGATATAAAAAGAAAAGAATACTTGAAGAGCCTTGAAAAATATTATATAGTTGATATGGGATTAAGGAATTTATTGTTGAATAGTAAAGAAACTAATATAGGACATATATTAGAAAATATTGTATATATCGAATTATTACGCCGTGGGTATGATGTTAATATAGGAAAAATAGGAAATGAAGAAATTGATTTTGTTGTTACTAAAATGAACGAAGTTGTTTATTATCAAGTTTGCGCTTCTGTGTTAGATGAAGAAACTTTAAAAAGAGAACTTAGACCTTTAGATAGAATTACAGATCATTATCCTAAATATATTCTTACTTTAGATAATTTACCAGTTGCATCGTACAATGGAATACGAAGAATCAATGTAATTGATTGGCTACTAGATGAATAAGGGAATTAACTAATAAAATTGATTAAATACTATCAACTTTTGAAATAACATATAAAGCTCTTAGTAACAAATATCATATTTGTCAATGCTTGATTTATCAATTAATTCATTCTCTTAAGAAATAGTAGATAAAGATTTAAAGAGGAATATCATATAAGATATTTCTCTTTTTTTTCTCAAGCATATTTTATCTTATTCCAAAATATCTCAAATCTACTTTCCTAATGTAAAGTCATAAACAACAGTAACATTTATTGATGCAGATGTGCTTAATTGTGTAGAATCACCTGGAAGTAATTTAGGAGCATACCAATTTAAAGAATCTAATGTATTTCCGTCTTTGTCAATAAATTCACTAAATTTCAAGCCTTCAAAATTTTTTGTTTTGTGTAATTTTTCGCTATTGTTTACTTTTGTTCCATCTTCTGATACAACGTAGAAATCTCCTGCTTTCTCTGGTTTATTAATAACAACTAATACTGCAATAGCTACCACTATTAATACTACAGCTATTAAAGCTATCCACTTTTTGCTCATTCCACATTCCTTGTATAATGAATATATAGAAAAACATTATACTTTCCTTTCGTTAAAATTTTTATAACTGTTATACTGTCTTTTTTATGCAACTTTTTATAGATACATTTAGTAATTTACAAACCTAGTTGTAAATTATTTACTTATTTCTTTTGATCCTATAACTGTAGCTTTGTATTTGTAACTGTTAATCTAATACTATTGTTATCAGTATGAGCAGTTAATTTAACATGTTTACCAAATAATGGTCTAAATGCATCTAAATAAGTTTTTAGTTTTTCAGTTTTTTCTACAGTATAACGTGAAACATCCGCATTTTGCATAGTTTTTCTTTTAATTCCTCGGTTAACTTTTGTAAAGTCTTTATATATTTTACATAAATTTATAAGTTTATAAAAAAATTTGCTTTCTTTTTCATGTTTACTATTTCTCTTACTCTATTATATTTCTTTGTTAAAAATAAATAACTTGTAATTTACGAAAGCTACACAAACTTTTATAGTTATCCATTAATATCTTCTTAATTTTATATTTATCATTTCTATCATGTCTCTAGCTTTCATACTTCTAGGATTCTTCATTCATCAAATTTTTTTCTTCTAAATTAAATTTCTTTAATCTTTCTAGCTGTAGACTTGCTATTCTGTACCACCTTACATATATTTACTACTTTTTTTAGAAATACAAGTCTAAATTTATTTTTTAAAAAAAATAAATAAGTGAAAAAACTTTTTATTACTTCACTTATTTACTTAAAAAAATTTATTTTATTACTTTTACATGGTATTTAGTTATTTGATTCTATAATTTTATTTATCTACTTTTATCACTTTTTGAGTTAT
>CAZUHD010000002.1:0-50089 GCA_964620415.1 uncultured Clostridium sp. | reverse complement strand
AGTAGTAGATGAACTATATGTTGATGAAATTTAATATGGATAGAAAAACAAAAAACTTATTGACAAAACAAAATCTGATAAAAAGGTTACATTTTCTAATCTTTATTAATATAAATAGCCAAAAAAGGAGTTCCGAGAGATTATAAGATTGCAGGATTAATTTTTTTATGCTGTGAACTGTAACTCTCGGTCAATTTATTATACTTGTTTTTCATCACAAATACTTGATTTTTTCTTCATATTTCTCTATAATATTATACGAAATATAAACAAAAGAAACTAAAAACAATCCCTATTGAAGAGAGTTTAAAATAAGAGGGATTAAAATACATTGATAAAAAATGGAGGATTATATATGAGATTATCTAGAGCAGCAATGTTAGTTTTAAAAGAAAGGAATAGTTCAGAAGAGATGCTTTCACAGCAAATTCTCTTTCAAAGTAGTCTACTTAAAAGATATGGAGCAGGAATATATGGGAAACATAATTTTCTAGTAAAAGCACAAGCAAATATTGAAAAAGTTATTAGAGATGTATTAGATAGTTATGATTGTGTTGAAATTACTCTTCCATTACTTCAGCCACAATCGATCTGGCTTGAGTCTGGAAGATGGGATGCATATTATTCATCAGGGCAGATGTTTTATTGTCAAATGCCAAATGGAACTTTTTGTATGACGCCAACAGCAGAAGAAGCTGTTTTTGAATTTGTACGTGATAATATAAAATCATATAAAGATTTACCTGTGAATGTTTATCAAATAGGACCTAAATTCAGAAATGAGATAAGAGTAAGAGGGGGGTTGCTAAGAAGTAAAGAATTTACGATGATGGATGCGTATAGTTTCCATAGTTCAGAAGAAGACCTAAAAAGAGAATATAATAATATGAGAAATGCCTACCTAGAAATCTTTAAAAGATTAAAATTAGATGTTATTCCAGTAAAAGCTTTAAATGGAGATATGGGAGGAAAAGTTTCTGAAGAGTTTATGTTTGTGTCTGAAGCGGGAGAAGATACTATTCTTGTAAATGAAGATAATACTATAGCATTAAACAAAGAAATTCTTGAACTTGATAATTATGAAGAATTTTTAAGAAATAACTATGGAATAGAAGATATTTCACTTTTTAAGGAAAAACATTGCATAGAGTTGGGACATATTTTCCAATTGGGGCAAAAGTACTCTGAAACAATGAAAGGGACATTTAAAGCAGCAGATAATTCAGATGTACCTTATTATATGGGTTGCTATGGAATAGGAGTAAGTAGAACATTAGCTGCTATTTGTGAACAAAATTGCGATGAAGAAGGGCTAATATGGGATAGAGATATTGCACCATATCAAGTAACTATTGTTTATACTCCAAATAAAGAAGAAAAGGCAGAAAAATTGTATGAAACTTTAGAAAAAGAGGGAATAAAAACAGTAATTGATGATAGAGAAAATTTGCGATTAGGAGCCAAAATCAAAGATTGGAAAATCTTTGGAATTCCTTATTTAATAGTTGTTGGTGATAAAAATGAAGGAAATACTTTTGAAATAGAAGCTAGAAAAGATGGAAACAAAAAAACTCTTAATGAAGATGAATTGATAAAATTTTTAAAATAAACAATAGAGACTCATAATAAAAATTTGAGTCTCTATATTAAATGTAAAAAAATTTATGAAATAAAAAACAATTAAAAACTCTTTTATTTTAATAAATTTCATCTACATATAATTCATCCACTACTGCAACGACAGTGTATTTTTTTAAGTTAGATATATTTTTTATTTTTTCTAATTGGGTATATTCTAAAAGCTGTTCTTTAGCTTGCTTTCTTATTTCTCCAAGCATAGCTTTGTCTTTTTTCTTTAAATATTTAAATTCTATTAATACCGAATAAAATTGAAGAGTTTTATCTTTTGGAACAATAAGTAAATCCATATATTTTCTATTAGTTTCATATTCAGATATAATTTCATAGTTTTTTAGATTTGATAAAATTAAACTATATTCTAACTTTATAAACATTTCATTAAACCATATATAACCTCGATTAGAAAGGCTTTTTAAATGTTTATGAACTAATTTAGTAACTGTATCTATTTTACCATTTTGAGATAGTTCTTCAAAAATTGTTCTATACTCTTTATATACAGCACCATCTAATTCAGTATTTATAACTTTTGAATAATATGTTAAATATTCGTTTTCCATTATCTTGTTTGGTACTCTTAACACAGGGTAGCCAGACCTTTCTCCAATAATAGTTAAATATCCTAAATAAAATAACATAGACAACATTTCATCTTGTGTAAATGTTGTATTTACGTTGAACTTTGGAGTAATATCTGTTTCAATACCTTCTTCTGATAATGATTTTTTTATTATATCGGCTCTATCTTCCACATTACATAAATTAAGCATTTTTTCTACTTTTGAATAATCACTTGATATATTCACATCAATTAATTCATCTGGAATTCTCAAAAATCTTATATATTGATTCAAAAAAATAAACACATATTTGAATTATATATTTTGGTTTTGCTATGTTTAGAAAATTTATATCCATCATAATTTTCTCTCATAATAGGCATAAGCTCTGCTTGTTTTTCTTTTGAAATTCTTTCAGCATTCATCATATCTATTAATTCTTCTTCTGTAAAACCTAACATTTCGTTAAAATATTCATCTGTTGTTAAATCTGTTTCTATATTAAAACCTGATGTTAAACTATCTAAAGTAATTGGAGCAACGCCTGTTATAAAAATTCTTTCAACTACACTAAATGTTCCTAACTTTAGTGTCTCATACCATTTTCTAACTTTTCCATTTCGAGATATTAATTCTATAAAATGACTTGTATCAAAACTTAGTAATTCATTTGCAAAATGGTCGTATTCATCTATTATTACATATAATTTCTCTCCATTTTTGTATTTTATAAAAATTCTAAAAAAATCATCAAGAATATTCTCTGCATCCATTGTTTCATCAGGTTCATAAATTATATTATACTTGTCTAAGAATAATTTTATGGCATTTAAAGTTTTCATTTTAAATCCTTTTATTGTGCTTTCATAAGATGACGTATCAATTCCAGAAAAGTCAAAACGTAATATATAATAACTATTTTTTAAAGGAGTTGGATTTTTACCTATGTAGGTATTTCCGAAAAGTTCATTAAATTTATTTTTCTTATTTACATCATAATAACATTCTAATGTACTTGTAAATAAAGTTTTACCAAATCCCTTAGGTCTTAAAAACATTACTCTTCTATTACTTAAGTTTTCTAATTTTTCTATATATTCAGTTTTATCTACATAATAGCAATTATATTTTACTAATTCTTCATAATTGCTTACTCCATTTGGTAACATTTTCATTTCCTAAACCTCCAAAATTAAATCTCTTTGCATAAGAATTATAACAAATGTTTTAATAAAAATCAAAGCTAAAAATGTATTTTTAGTAATTTCGGGAACGATGATGCGTTATGTAAATGCAATCGAGAAAAATAAGAATGAAAATACATTAAAAGCAATACAAATTTGTCAAAAGTTGACAAATAACAGATTTTGTTGTAAAATATAGACATAAAGCACTTAACAAAAGCAAAATTAAAAAGGAGGGATTAATATGCCACAATTTTTAACAGATTTACAAGATAGAAGAACTTTAAAAAACTTAGATAATTTAGAATTAGTTGGATGTAGTCTAAGTAAAGAAATAAAGGAGGAAATAAAAGAACTTAATGGTAGGGTTGATATATCTTCTAAAAATGTTGGAGATATAGTGAAATCAATTGAAACTAGAGAAAAAATGCTAAGAAAAACAGACAACGAAATAAAAACAATGAAAAACGAAATGAATGAACTAAGTGACAAGATTGGAGCAAAAAAATACGTAAATCAAGAATATCGAAAATTAAAAAAATATGTAAAGACTTTGAAAGAGATAAAAAAAGAATATGTTAGAACGATGTCTCAATTATATGCACAATTACAAGAAGAAAAAAGAAAACTAAAAGATACAAGTATTAAACAAAAATCCTTATATAAAACGACTAAAGATCTTGCAAAAGAACGTGAGAAAGAAATTAGTTTTGCAAGAAAAATTGAACTAGGTAAAATGAAAATAGAAAATAAAGATGCTGCACAAAAAATTCTTGATCAGATAAAACAAAATAATGGAAAATTACCTAAGGATATACAAGCTGACGGAGCTCAGCTTACTATGGAAGATGCATTTAATGTATTAAATGGACATAAAACAATAAATGAGGTTAAGAAAATGGACAATCAAGAACAGGGAAAAGAAGAAAATACTGATGAAGCAAGAAATGAATCAGAAGAATCAGAATTAAATGAAGATAAAGACAAGAAGGAAACAGAAGAAGAACCAGCAGAAGAATACGATCCAGCAGATTACTATCAGAATGGAGAATTTGAACAACAAAGGCAAGAAGTAAAAGAGTTTTTGCTTGAAGACCCAAATGTTAGTGCAATAACTTTTAATGAAAAATTTGGAACTAGATTTAATCAAGGAAATTTACAAAAGGGAATTTTAGAAAAATATGGAATTGATTATAATGAACTAAAAAAACTTTCTAGAAAACAGAAAGAAATAGAAGAAGCAAAAAAAGCAGAGCAAGAAGAGCAAGAAGAAAAAGAAAAGCAAGAAAAGCAAGAAGAGCAAGAAGAGCAAGAAGAAGATCCTACAGTGGACTACTATGGTGGAGGATATGAAGAACGTGATGAAGATGATGATGGAAGATAATATGTTGTAAAAAATAAAAACAGTTAATTAAAAGATTGGTAGATAAAACGAGCAAACTTATTTAGAAGTGAGGATTGCTCGTTTTTTCAATTACTTTCTGATTTCATTTTTAATGTAAAAAATTATATTTTTTAGATACGTTATGTAAATATAGCCTAAAAAAACAAGTATAGTTATACATTAAATGTTATACAATTTTGTAAAAAGTTGACAAATAACGGATTTTGTTGTAAAATAAGAATAGAGAGTGAAAAAAACAAAATAAATTAAAAAGGAAGAGTTAATATACTGCAATTTCTAACAGATTTACAAGATAGGAGAACACCAATAGATTTAGATAATTTGACAGTGATAAGAATTGTAGTAAAAACTAAAAAGAATTGTAACGAAAAAACAAAAACTTTACAAAAAAATGTTGAAAAAAAACAAAAAAACATTTATAATTAAAAAGAGGGATTGAGGTGGTGTAAAAGTGAAAAAAATAATTAGTATATTAATTTTTATTACATTTTTAGGAACCTCAACACAAGTAGTATATGCAGATAATGAAACATTTACAATTGATGAATCAATGATTGATGACTTTGATCCAACAAAAAGCGATGATGGAACATTAGCTGAAACAGTATTAGATCAAGGTGCAGGTTTAGTAAATAAGGTATTAGGAATAATACAAATAATAGGTGCAATTTTAGCGGTAATATCAATTGCTTATTTTGGATTTCAAATGATAGCAGGAACTAACGAGCAAACGATGAAGGCATTAAGTATAGATACACTATTGGAAAATAAAAAAGATGGACCGAGTGATGTATATCAAATTAGACAATATATGTGGAGACTTTTAATTGGTTCGATTTTGCTATTCTCAGGGGGAACTATTGTAAGGATAGTATATAATTTATTTATGAAATAGTAGGTGATGAAAATGAAAAAAGTAATAATGACAATATTTATTATAATATCAATTTTATTTACATCTACTCAGATAGTATATGCAGATGAAACATGGGTTGACAAAGCATTCAGTGCAACTAAAGATTTCATGAAAGAACCTATTTCGGAAACAGATACACTAAAGACTTCAGAAGGTAAAGGTATAATAACAGAAGTGCTTTCAACATTTAAAGACATAATAAAATCAATTAATACTATATTGTTAGTTGTATTAGCATGGCTATCTGCAATATCAATTACAATAACAGGAGCAAGATATATTTTATCAGGATCTTCCCCAAATCAAAAGGCTATTGCAGGTCGAAATTTGAAAACAGCATTTAAAGGTATGGCATTTGGATTCGGAGCATTTATCATCTGGAGAGTAGCAATGGGATTAGTACTTTTGGTAATAGGTTAAAAATAATTAAGTAGCTATTAATTTTTTAATATTTATAAATATATAAAGAGAGGAGTGAGTAATGAAAAAAATATCAAAAATTTTGTTAATACTGCCACTTATAATTACAGTAAGTATAGGTGTGTTACAAACAGAAGTAAGAGCAGAAGAAGACGTAGAGATACTTGATGGAATTACTATAGGACCTAAAGAACCTAATGACTCTGCTATTAACGGTGTGAAGGCTGTAGTGGAAAATATCTTGGGATTTCTGCAACTGCTTTCGGGATTACTTGCGGTAATATTAATAGCAGTAACAGGATTTAGATACATAGTGGATACACCAGATGTAAAAAGTGAACTGAAGAAAAGCATGGTACCAATAATAGTTGGATTATTACTAGTATTTTTTGCAACAACAATAGCAAAATTCTTTGTTGGTATATTTGAAAATTAATGAATAAAAAGGAGGAAAAAAATATGAAAAAAGTATTAAAAATAGGAGTTATTTTAATGATTATCATGGGTGCAACTTTAGTAATGCCAAAAATGGAAACGGAAGTATTAGCTGCGGGTAACCCAGGAGCTATATTTGACCAGATTGATCCTTCAGATGAGGATGGAAATGCAAGTGGTTTCTTATCAGTAGTTAACAAAATATTAGGATTCTTACAAATAGCATCAGCATTAGTTGCAGTAGTAATGATAGCAGTAACAGGATTTAGATATATTATGGAAACACCAGATATGAAGAACGAGTTGAAGAAAAGTATGGTACCAATAATAGTTGGTTTATTATTAGTATTCTTTGCAACAACAATTGCTAAATTCTTTGTAAACATATTCCAAACAGGAGATGCATAAGAGAAATATAGGGTACAGTTCAGTAAGAAAATAGTGATATAAAATAAGTTTTATATCAAAAATTATTCTTACTGGACTGTATTATATAAAGAGGTGATTTGGTATGAAAAAATCATTAAAAATATTTATAATACTAATTCTATTAG
Source organism: uncultured Clostridium sp. (assembly GCA_964620415.1). Taxonomy (GTDB): domain Bacteria; phylum Bacillota; class Clostridia; order TANB77; family CAG-508; genus CAG-269. The sequence goes on along the minus strand of CAZUHD010000002.1, from coordinate 42,974 downwards.
GTAGTTTTACAAGTGTATATGCACGAGAAGAATCTAATATTGACTTAGATGTAGTGGAAGAAGGATTAAGAATAGCCAATGTAGGGACTGAAGTTGGATTAGTAGATATGAAAGCTAGTGAAGTTACTAATGGAAGTGCAGGTGATTCTTTTAAAGGAGTAGTAGAAACTATATTAGGATTCCTACAAGTAATATCAGGATTACTTTCAGTAGTAATAATAGCAGTAACAGGATTTAAATATATAACAGAAACACCAGATATGAGAAATGAATTAAAGAAAAGTATGGTGCCAATTGTAGTTGGTTTATTGCTAGTATTTTTTGCAACAACAATAGCAAAATTCTTTATTGGTGTGTTTGAAGCACATCCTACAACAAATGGTAGTGGTAGTGCAACCTATCCAAGTCATGACTAATGTAAAAATAAGTTATTCCAAATTCAGACTTATAATGAATTATGCATCAGAGATAAAAAATGAATATATTGCAAAAAAATTTGCATTCTTACATTAGAAAAAAGGATTACAGTTTTTTAATTAAATTGTAATGAATAAAGAGGTGATTTGATATGAAAAAAATATTAAAAATATTTATGGTTTTGATTTTATTAGGTAGTTTTACAAGTGTATATGCACGAGAAGAATCTAGTGTTGATTTAGATGTAGTGGAAGAACCTGTGTTAAAAATAGCGAGTGTAGCGGAGAAAGTAGGAGATGTCACAGCTAAACCAGTTGATGATTCATCTACTATGGTAACTGTAGTTGGAACTGTATTAGGATTCTTACAAGTAATATCAGGATTACTTTCAGTAGTAATAATAGCCGTAACAGGATTTAGATATATAACAGAAACACCAGATATGAGAAATGAATTAAAGAAAAGTATGGTACCAATTGTAGTTGGATTATTACTAGTATTTTTTGCAACAACAATAGCAAAATTCTTTATTGGGGTTTTTGAAAATCAAGGAAAGTAGTCAGAAGTATTATTATTTTTGACTTAATTATAACAACAAAAGCAAAAAGATAGGAGGTAAAATATTATGAAAATAATATTAAAAATAAGTTTATGTATAATAATATTAGATTGTATAATAGTAATACCTACTGTAAATTTAGCAGTTGATCCACTAGGTAATGGATATAATGAATGGAAGGAATCCCACAAAAACGATGGTTCCAGTGGAACGAGTGGAGGGACGGTATCAGGTTTAATGACTGATGTTGAATCTGAAACTAACACTAATATTGATTCTGATTCTTTGACATCAGTAATTTCAACCGTATTAGGATTTTTACAAGTAATATCAGGATTACTTTCAGTAGTAATAATAGCCGTAGCAGGATTTAAATATATAACAGAAACACCAGATATGAAAAACGAAGTAAAGAAAACTATGGTACCAATTGTAGTTGGATTATTACTAGTATTTTTTGCAACAACAATAGCCAAGTTCTTTGTTGGAGTGTTTGAACACTAATAAAAAATAGGAGGTAAAATATTATGAAAACAATATCAAAAATAAGTTTATTGATAATAATATTAAGTTGCATAATAGCTTTACCTACAGAAAATTTTGCACTACATATACAAGGAGATTCAATTAGCCCAACGGAAAGTACAGTAGATAAGTATATTAACAATATAAATGGAGACAGAAGGGACTCAGGTCTTGAAACTAATACGATAACTAATATAGTAGGTAAATTATTGGGCTTTTTATATTATGCTTCTGGTTTCCTATTGATTATAACGGTTGCATCAACTGGATTTAGATACATAGTGGATACCCCAGAAGTAAGGGGAGATTTAAAAAGAACGATGCTTCCTATAATAGTTGGATTGGTATGTGTATTCTTCGCTGCTTCAATAGCGAAATTTATACTTAAAATTGGTACAGCAACCGAATCTGTTTCATAGTTTATTACAAAAAGGTTACAAAAAGGTTACGATAATATTAAAAAATACATTTTACGATATTTTTTATCATAAATGTATTTTTTTTTTGGTAATTTTATGGTACAATTAATATGTAAAAATGTATTTTTAGGGAGGTAGAAATTATGGCAGGTGGACCATACAATATACCAAGAAAAACGAAAGGTGAAAGTAGGTTTCTTCTAGTATTTTCAACAAAAGCATTGATAGAAACTATTATTTTTGGAGTAATAGGTGCGGTTATCTTTTTCCCGATAGGATTAATGATTAATCATAAGTCAGTGGGTGTAATAGGAACAGTAATTTTTGGACTATTTGGATTTATAATTGCTTCCTTTAAAATACCAGAGTCAAACAATTTTGAAATAACGAGAAAAGCTGGAGGAGAATACATAGACCAAATAATACTACGTTATATAAAATTTAAAAGGAGAAAAAATAAAATCTATACTTTGTATACGGAGGAAAAGAAGGATGAATAATGATAAATTAGTTCAAATGTTAATATTATTAGCAGGAATAATAGTATGTATAATAGTTGTTTTAATAATGGCTTTATTTGTGATAAATGCAAAAGAGAAGCGAAAAAGAAAGAAAGAAGAAAGTAAAAACGAAAGTGAAAAACAAGTAAAAAAATCACAAGTAATATATACTGCTGAATCAATCTTAGATTTTATGGAATTTGAAAAAATAGAAGATAACATGATTATACAAAAAAATGGAAAATTTTTAATGGTTGTTGAATGTAAAGGAATTAATTATGATTTAATGTCTGATATGGAAAAGATTTCTGTAGAACAAGGATTTGTTTCATTTTTGAATACTCTAAGACATCCTATCCAAATTTATATACAAGCAAGAACTGTAAATCTAGAAAAAAGTATAGATGTATATAAATCTAAGCTAAAAGAAATTGAAAGAAAGTATGAAGAAATAAGTAACCAGTATGAAAAAGCATTGAGTGGAGAAATTAATTCAAAAAACAATATAGATAAAATTAGATATGAACTTGTAAAACAAAGAAACTTAAAAGAATACACGGCAGATATTATAAAAGATATTGAAAGACAAAGTTTAAACAAAAGCATATTAAGTAAAAAATATTATATTATTATTCCATGTTACCAATCTGAACTTGTAGCAGGAGATTTTGATAAAACAGAAATAAAAAACATGGCATTTTCAGAACTATATACAAGAGCAAGATCAATTATAAATGCTTTATTTACATGTCAAGTTAATGGAAAGGTTTTAAATTCAGAGGAATTAGTAGATTTACTTTATATGGCATATAACAGAGATGAAGCAGATTTATTCTGGTTAGACAAGATGAAAAAAGCAGGATATGATGAATTATATTCTACAGCACCTGATGTAATAGATAAAAAATTAAAAATGTTAGATAAACAAATAGAAGATGCAGCAATTGAAAAGGCAAATAAGAAAATATCAGAGGTAAAAAGTGAAAAGGAATTAGAAGTGATAGATAAAGAAGAAAATACTGAAAAACATATTGATGATAAAGCTAAAGAATTAATACAAAAACATAAAAGATACATAGGAAAAGACATCGCGGAAAGAGCAATAGAAAAAATTGATCAAAAAGATACAAAAGAAAAAAAGAAAAAAATGCAAACGGAAAAAAATGAGGAGGTAAGTAAAAATGCCAATGTTCAAGAAAAGGATACAAGAAGAAGAACAACAAAAAAAGTCGAGTGAAGATGAATACAAAGTATTACATAAAAAAACAATAAAAGAGGTTATAGCTCCAGTTGGTATTGATGCATCTAAACTAGATCATATGGAAATTATATCTAATGTAACGAGATATGCTAGAAGCTTCTTTGTATCAGGACTTCCAAGAGCCTGTACGTTTCCAGAATTATTTAGAGATTTATATATGTTTGGAGATATTAATACATCTATCTACATATATCCAGTAGCAGAATCAACTTCTCAAAGTGATTTAAATAAGACAATAGTAGAGCTTGAAACAGAAAGATTAATGGCAAGTGATAGAGGAAATATTAACAGGGAAAGTGATGTATCTCAAAAAAGATATGAAACAGAAATTTTAAGAGATCAAATAGCGGCAGGCTTTAACAAACTATATGAAGCGACAATTGTATCTACATTATTTGCATATAGCTTACAAGACTTAGAAAGACTTACAAAATTGCTTTCTAATGAAATGTCAAAATCCCTAGTTAGTATTAGAAGTGCATGGGCTATGCAAGAAGATGCTTTTAAGTCATGTTTACCATTAATGCAAGATAAAATAGGAAAAAAACAAGTATTTGATAGACCATCTATGGGAACAGTATTTCCTTTTTTAACGTCAGAAGTTGGACATCCAACTGGGGTTCCATTAGGATTTAACAAACAAACAGGAGAGCCAATACTTTTTGATAATTTCCATCCATCATTGACAAATTATAACATGGTTATATTTGCAAAATCTGGAGCTGGAAAATCAGTTACAATGAAAACTTTAATATCAAGATCATCTGTTCTTATGGGGATAGAAAGCTTAGCCTTAGATGCAGAAGGAGAGTATTATGCAGTTGCAGAGGCATTAGGTGGAATAAATTTTGTTATAGGACCAACTTCCTCAACAATTATAAATGTTTTTGATGTTGAAATAGAAAGAACAAAAGATGCTATTACAGGAAGAGAAAGAGAAACTTTAAATATTGAAAACAAAGTTGAAGATGTAACACAGGCATTAATTACAATGGCAAAGGGTAGTACAAGAACTGAAAATGTAAATGAAATAACAAAACAAATTGTATCAGAAGTTGTTGCAGCAGAATATGAAGCGAGGGGAATAAATTCTGATCCGATGAGTTTATATGAAGGATCAAGAACATTAGGAACAATAGGAAGAAAGAAAAAAGAGATGCCCACAATAGGATCTTGGTACAAAAGATTAGAAAAAATGGCAGCTCAAAATACAAATGAAGATTATAGATACCATTATAGTTATCTATTAAAAGTTATGAGGCAATATGTAAGAGAATTTGGTGGACAATTAGCCTATTTTGATGGACAATCTACATTTGAATTACAAGAAGGAGCACCATTTATAAATATTGATATTTCTCAATTGGAAGAAAGATTTGCAAGACCACTTGCACAACAAATACTTCTATCATGGATTTGGGAAAAATTCGTTAAGAGAAACAGTGAAGATAGGAAAAAAGCTAAACAAAAGAGGGTTATCATAGATGAGGCATGGATGTTATTACCATTCCCAGAAGCAGTAGACTTTTTAAACAAAATGGCAAGACGTGCTAGAAAAAGAAATGTTTCTCTTGCAATTATTTCTCAAAGATTCCAAGACTTTTATGAAAAACAAGAGGTACAAGCAGTTCTTACGTCATCTGATACGAAACTATTTTTAGCACAAGATAAATCAGAAATTTCAATGCTTAAGGAAGTATTTAAATTAAGTGCAGGTGAGGCATCATTCCTTGTTACGTGTAATAGAGGAGAGGGACTTTTAAAGGTAGGATCAGAAACGGCAATACTTCAAATTACACCAACAGAAAAGGAATTCCAGTTCGTTGAAACAAACTTAAATAATCTTGCTAAATTACAGAAATAAAATGAAGAAAGGGAATAAAAAATGTATGAAAAATTCGTTAAATTTAAAAAAAATATTCATATGTTTTATACTATTTATATTTTTATTCCCTAGTCTTAATGTATATACAAACTACAGTTTAGCAGATAATGAAACAGAAGGGGATGCAGTTACAGATACAACTAAACGAAGTATTGATTCATATGAGAAATCATGGAAAATAGCACCATTTTATACTAGTCAAGGTGCAGGACAACTTGGGGGAGCGATTGATAGTAAATATAGTAGCCTTCAATTAGTAAGAAATGAAGATTATGGTTGGTATGAGTTTAAAGAAAAAGAAGAAACTTATGTTGCCCTTTTAGGATTAACGGAAGAAACAGAAGATATGTATTGTTTTAAAATAGGAGAAACTATATATTTCCAATTTGATCAACGTTACTCTAATGACAAAAATATTTATAAGGGAAAAATAATAGGGGCTGTTAGTAGTACTACTATCCATGAACAAGGTGGCGATACAAATAATTCACAATATATTTTTGCATATGTAGGAACTAATGAAGAAGCTGGGGCAGCAGGTATATTAAACAAGGTTGAAAAATTTACAGATAAAGAAATATTAGTATCTGACACAGGCAAATTCCCAGCAAATATAAAGAAAACAGCAGAAGGAAATCTTTTAGTAAATGTGCTTTCGACAGCATTACTATTTTTAGGAGATTTGATAGAACAATTGTTAACAGCTGAAGTATATAACATAAGTTTGGAGGAAATGCCAGAAGGATTTCCTATCTATACAAAAGAGGATATAAATGCAAGACCAGATTTACAAGAAGCATTGCAATTAGAAATATATGAAGAAAAGAAGAAAAATAAAAATAATGCGAAGAATGATAATACAGAGGTGCAACCAGAAGATAACACACAACTGCAAGTAGAAAATAACAAAAAGGGAGGAATATATACTTTTACAGTGCCGATGAAGCTTGTAAATCAAGCAGGAAATTATGCAAATACATTTGAAAATTTTACAAGCGTACCAATTATTCCATCAGATTTATTTGTTTTATCAAGAACAAAAATAAATATATGTGATATAGATTTTTTTAGCAAAGATAATACAAATTCAAATAAACTATTTGGACTTGTTAGAAGTGTAGTTAAAAATGGTAGCAAAATAATGATGTATTTCACTGCTGCATTAATTTTAACCATACTTATTTTCAGAAGTATAATGCTTGTTATAGCAACATATTCACAAAGACCAGAGAAAGCAAAAAATGCAAGAAAAAAAATAAATGCATTACTTAAATACGTGCTACTGTTAGTTTTTATATATTTTATAATTATATTTATATTGTATTTGTATAAAGAAGTTCTTTCTATGGTATCTCTTGGAGAAGATGTATATTATCCTCTAAGATTAGTAGTTAATGAAGGATTTTCATTTAATACAACTATAGTTGGAGCAGTTAGAACTTTAACATTAACCTCAAATGGGTTGTATAAATTATTATACTCACTATTTTATTGTGTGATAGCTATAATTAGTATGATTTGGTTTGTAATTATGATTATAAGAATGTTTGCAATTGCACTTTTTATAGTACTTGCACCATTGACTGTAATATATACATCTAATGTAGAATCAGAAGGAGAAGCAAAAGGCGTTTTTCATTTTGCAAATTGGTTTAAGATATATAATATATTAGTATGGATGCCAATTTTGCTTGTACTTATTGAAAGAATAGTATCGCTTATATTTCACTAGAAATATAAAATTATTATAAATATTAAGTAAGGAGGAACTATATGTGAAAAAACGAATAAATAAAATTTTAATATTTGTAATATTATTTATATTAATAGGCATTAATACAAGCTTAGGAGTTGAAATAGACAGCGATATAGTTCTATACCAAACAACTTTTATTCAAGGTGAGGATACAAACGATCATCAAATAACAGAACATTTAAGAAAAAGATATGGTGATGTAAGAGTAGATCAAGTTACAGGGGATATAACTGTTATTACAGAAGCTACAATTAAAGGTAATAGTGAGAACAATAAGGTACAGGTTACTTTGGGCGATGGAAATTATAATGAAAATAATAATAAAGATGATTATGTACTTCCAGATATGTTTCCAATTACGAATAAAAGTGAAACGTGGCGAAATTTAGAAAAAGATTATGGCTTTGAAGATAGTCTGGATCTAAAAAATCAAAATGGAGAAACTGTACATTTTAATAGTAGGGAAGAAATTGAAGAATATATAAAACAGGGAAATGAATTATCATGGGATATTGTAATAAAATGTACTGATGGCGCAAGTTTTTTTCCTCAAGATGTTTATAGAGTCAAGGCTACACAAGTATTAACTGGAGAACAAGCAAAAGATTTTATAAATGATTTAATGAACAATCAGCCGAATGATTCAAATGGAGAAGATAATCCGAATGGGGGAAACGAACAAAACGGAAACGAACAAAATGGAGGGGACGTTCAAGGAGTACCAGGAGTTCCTTCCAACCCATTTGAGGCAGCTGGTCAATATGCTGCGGACAATATAACAGACGAATTCAAGTTATTTTGTGAACAGATGTATGACAGTCCAGTAAAAACTATTTTAACTATATGTCTTGACATTATAAAGGGCATTGGTGATCTCTTCCAAAGTATGGCTAATTTATTCCAAACAGGTTGGCAACACTGGGATGTAACATATACCAGGGAACAAATAACTGGAACTAAAAAGTCGACAGGTACTGAAACAGAAGCTGATCATACTAAATTGGACGGATATGTAGATCTAAATAATAAAAATAACTATATTGGACAAAAAGAACTTGTAATTGATGATACAGAAAAAAACTATTTTTATAAATATGGATATGTTAAAGAAACTGAAATACCAGTAATAGCAGTAGATTTATATACAATAGCAGCAAATAAAGTTGATTTAGCAAAAGCAAATTTCCTAGTAAAAACGGGAAATGAGAATGAAGTTTGGTTAACTATAAGAAATTTTGTGGCTTCTGTTATTCATGGACTTATGTATATTACAATTGCATTTCTAACAACTGGGATTATAATTTATGGAATACAAATTGTGTCACGTACTTATCAAACACCACAAGAAAAAGCAAAAAAAATAAAGGGCATGGAAAAATTTGTAACAGGACTAATAATGCTAGTAGGAACAATTTTTCTAGAAGCGATTTGTTTGTATGCAAGTGATATGATATTAGGTGAAGTTGCAATGCAAGATACATATGAAGGTCCCATAAAAATTATAACAAAAACTAAAAATGGCGAAACTAGTTTTAGTACAACACCAACAGGGTATTTTAGATATATGGCAGATATAACTAATGTAGAATTATATCAAACAAAAGCATTGTTTGTTGGAGCATATTTAATACTTTCAATATCAAATTTATTATGTGCAATTGGTATGGTAGGAAGGATGATAGTTATGATGGCACTTGCAATACTCCATTTTTGGTTAGTACTGAAATTTGTTTTACAATCTAGCACTGCAAATACAATGGAATATAGGAAATGGATTACATCATTTGCAGGTTTATCATTGATACAGGTAGTTGTAGCAATAATTGCAAGATTTCTGTTAGAAGGAATAAAGGTGAATTAAAAAAGATAGGAGGAACAATATTTGAAAACATTTAAATATAAAATTTTTATAATAGTATTGCTTCTTTCTATATTGGGATTAAAAAATGATTCATTTGCAGATGGAGGACTAGGCACATCAGATAGATGGACTTTATTACAATTTGATTATACAAAAGAGGAAGAATTAAAAAATAAGAAAGGAAACATAGTAAATATAATAAATGAATATATGCAGAATGTATATATAGGCGGATATATTAATAGACAAACTGCTTATACTGATGGAATTGAAAGTGCAAATCCATTAACAACTAAAATAGTATTACACACAACAGTTACATGTAGTAAAGTATCTGGAGCAAATGTTTATAATGTAATAATAGGAAACCATCATGTTGATAACATGAATGTTGGGTTAGTTAGTAGCGGAAACGATGGTGTGAAATATACTTCCTTTGAACAAATACGAGATAGACTATGTGGACCCTTAAGTGAAGCAGAATTAGAATCTTCTCCTCAGTGGGATATTACGATAGTTGCTACTGTTCCTTATACAGGTCAAGAAGAAGGAAATAAAAAAACATATAAAATTGAAGTTACAGATGTATATTCAGGATGGACATCGAAAGATGAAATAAGTGGCACGGGAACGGTAGTAGATATTGGAAATCCTCCTAAAACAGAAGAGGAAGAAACATCAGTAGAAACTAGTGACGGATTAGCAGGATTATGGAAATTATTGCTTAATATTCTCAGATTAGTCCCAGATTTAATACAAATGATGGTTAATTCTCTTCAATCAGGGTGGGGTAGTGTAGGATATACACCAGCTGCTTTAGAAAAAATAAAAAATGAAGAAATATCAGCAGAAGAACAAGGAACAGTAGATGCATTAGCAGGAAATGTAAATAATTATGTTATGTATAAAAAAGGTGGAGAAGGGGAACATAAACCAAATCAAAAATATATAGTTATACCAGCAGGAATCACAACAACAGATCCAATAGATGGCTCAACAGAAACAGTAAATTATGAATTTTCAAAAGATGAAACTGAAATACCTTTTATTAGTACAGATTTATTTACTTTAGCAAGTAATAAAGTAAGCTATATAGATGCTAACTTTTTTGAAAAAACAGGGAATAAATCTGATTTATGGTTATCATTAAGAAATATAATAGCTTCAATTGTGCATGCAACAATGTATGTAGCAATTGGATGTATGATGGTAGCACTTATATATAATGGCGTAATTTTAGTCAAAGGTTCTATAACTCAAAATTCAGTTAATGCAGAAATGAAAAGTAGAGAACGAACGCAAAGAGTATTTAAAGGTTTTACATTATTAATTGGAACTATATTATTTGAAGCATTATGTATATATTCTAATGAGATGTTTTTAGGATATTTTATAGATTCAGAAGACACTTCGCTTGAAGGTCCAATAAGAGTTTATGTGGAAATGCAAGAAGGAGAAACAGGTTATAGTTTTAGTACAACACCAACAGGATATTTTAGATATATGTCAGAAATAAATAATGATGCACTTGTAGGGAAAAAGGGAATGTATCTTTTATGGTATACAATTACAGTAATTGCAAATGCTTTATTTTTGATTGCTATGTTTGTAAGAATGATTATAATGATGGGGCTTGCAGCGATTTCCTTCTTTATAGTAGTATATTATCTTTTCTGTAAAGATGAAGAGGTAGCATTAAGACAATATAAATCATGTATGACAACATATTTAGTATTTACATTGATACAGGTTGCTTTGGCTGGAGTTGTAAGAATAATAATAGATATTGGCATAAAGTAAAATTGTATTATAAATATTAAGCAAGGAGGAACAGTATGTGAAAAAAAGAATATATGTAATTTTAATATTTGTAATATTATTTATAATGTTAGGATGTGGAAAAAGCTATGGAGCATGGATAACATTAAATGATGGAGATTTAGATTTAATTAATACGATAATTAGTGAAGATACAAATGCTTATTATAGTAAAAAAGATGTTTTGAAGAATTTTAATGAATGGTTTGGCTATGAAGCCGAAGAATTTAAGTCTAAAATAAATATAAAAACAACAGTTACAATAAAAGAGCCATTATCTGGTTCAATGTGGAATGTTAAGTTAGGAAATAAGTGGATAAAATGGATGGAACTTGTTAAAAAAAAATATAGTATGGATCAATTAAGATCGTTATTTGGATATGAAGAGGGGATAAAATTATTTGATGATAAAGGAAATACTATATCTGGATTACAAGATGGAGCTATGTGGGATATTGCAATGAATGTTGAAGAGGTAAAAGAACCAGGAAGGTATAGATGGAAAGTTAATGTAATTGCTACTGGGGGAGATATTGACAAAATAAATGACTTAGATTTAGGAAATGATTCTGCTTCAGGATATGCTGATCCAGATGATTCATTATTGTCACAAGCAAAAGATAAAACTAAGGAAATAAAAGACTTTTTATCACATGCAAAAGAAAATGCAATAACAGCTTTGGCTAATTGGATAATATCTCTTGGAGATGGATTACAAGAACTTGCAAATTTTGCACAAACATGGACACTTGGAAAAATAGAATTAATGCAAACACCAACGGAAATAGAAAATGCAGAAGGAACTACTAATGATGGGAAAGGTACAGTTAAAACAGAAGCAGTAGGTACGATTATACCCCAATATGATAATCCATTTGATGATCCATTAAATATAAATAGTTATTTAAATTTTAAAAGAATATCAGAAGGTGGCTCAGGTTCAACTGACAGTAGTGGAAATACAAAAGTGAGTAAGTTTATAGGACAAGCAGATATAGATGGAGAAAATCATAATTTTACAGAAAATACACCTATACCAGTGATAGCAACAGATATATATACATTAGCAGCAAATAAAGTGGATTCAATTAAAACTAATTTCTTTGAAAGACAAGAAGGCGAAGAACGAGGAATATTTAATGGCGTAGTTAATTTCGTAGCCTCGATAATACATGGACTAATGTATATAGCAGCAGGTTTAATATTTACAGCAACAATATGGCATGGTGTTGGAATATCTAGAGCATCAATTAGTGGAAATATAAATGAACAAAATAAACATAGGGTGGCATTAAGAAAACTGGTAATATCACTTATTTTATTATTTAGTATACTTTTTTTAGAAGCAATGTGTCTTTATTTATCAGAAGTAATACTCCAGGATACTGCATCAGAAACTGGTGGAAATAAATATGAAGGACCAATAAGAGTTACGGTTGAAAATTTATATTCATTTAGCACGACACCAACAGGATATGTTAGATATATGGCAGGACTTGATAATATTTATTTATGTTTAAAAAAATTAGCATATGGTGTAATATATCTTTTAATGGCATTAGCTAATTGTATTTTAGCAGTAGGAATGTTTGTAAGATCTTTCATATTGATGTTTGCTTCAATTATGGGGTTCTGGCTCGTCCTTGTATATATATTCAAATCACAAGATGCGAGTTTAGTACCATTTAAACAATGGTTTATGACATATTTCGTAATTTCTTTAATTCAGGTAGTACTTGCAATAGTGGCAAGGATAATGCTTGAAGTTATTGTATAAATAGGAGGAAGAGATGAATTTATTTATAATAGCATTTTTATATTTAGGAACGGCAATAGGAATTATTAAGGTAACTATGTCGGCGGCTAGTGCTATAACTAAAGTTATGATACAAAATATAACAGGAACACATACACAAGATAAAACGACACTTTTAGGAAGTGGAAGTGCTAATAAAGCTCAACCAAGTGAGGTGCCAAAACTTGATCCAAATGAGGAGATTGCTAAACAACAAGAAAATGTTTCAACTGAACAGAACAAGGACTATAAGGGAGAAAACTTTAATGCTAGCAAAATTAGAATAGAGGGAGAAATAGGTCTAAATGGCTCTATTGCTGTAGATAAAAACATTGGAACTGCTGCAGATGTTAATATATTGAATGCAAATTATTTAAATCAAGAGAGACAAAACTTGGAAAACTTTATTAATAAAGGACAAAAAATAAAAATATCTGGTCCAATGGAGTTAGGAACTTTTGATAATGGCGAAATAAATGGAGGAAAGAGATTTACGTTAGCACTAGAAAATAATAGTAATAGACCTCAAGATTCAACACTTGGTTTAAATGTAAATAAACTCAATGCAAAGCTAAATTTACATGGAAAAAATATAAACAGACTTAATGCACCAGCAGAACCAAATGCACTAGAAGGAGATGTAAATAATAGTCTTAATGCAATTGGAGGCTCAAATATACGAGGGGGAGATATAAATAATAGTCTTAATGCACCAGAAGGTACAACATTAAATATACGAGGGGAGAATATAAATAGTAATTTACCAAAAGGTACAACATTAAATATACGAGAAGGAGATGTAAATAATAGTCTTGATGCAATAGAAGGCTCAAATATACGAGGAGGAGATATAAATAATAGTCTTAATGCACCAGAAGGTACGACATTAAATATACGAGGAGAAGATGTAAATAATAGTCTTAATGCAATAGAAGGCTCAAATATACGAGGAGGAGATATAAATAATAGTCTTGATGAATCAAAAGGTACGACATTAAATATACGAGGAGAAGATGTAAATAATAGTCTTAATGCACCAGAAGGTACGACATTAAATATACGAGAAGGAGATATAAATAATAGTCTTAATGCACCAGAAGGTACGACATTAAATATACGAGGAGAAGATGTAAATAATAGTCTTAATGCAATAGAAGGCTCAAATATACGAGGGGGAGATATAAATAATAGTCTTAATGCACCAGAAGGTACAACATTAAATGCACTGGAAGCAAGTGATGCAGAATTAAATGAACAAGGAGAGAGTGTAAATGCCATTAATGTGTCTACAGAGTCAGCATTAGGTGAAAATTATTCACATGTCAACAAACTTAATAATCCTAAAAAACTAACATTAAATGTACGTAGATTAGACAGCAACTTTTATAATGATGTAATAAAACAGATAGATTCAAACCCAGAGACTATACTTAGAAGTGGAAATAGAAGAAAAATTAGACCACCAGAAATAGATTTATTAGGAGAACAAGGAAATAGATTTTTTGCTAAAGAAAATATTTACCATTACCTTAAAAATGCTGGAAATTTTGGTGTATATAGACGTATGCCTAGAGCTTTGCCAGAATTTTTAGAACATAGACGTTTCTCGGATTTGAGGACGAGGGCTTTTGGTGCAGGTCTTACTATGGGAATGTATGCAAAATTAAAGGAATTAAATGACTTATTAAAAAATGAAAGTATTGGTGTCCAATCTAGTTCCGAAACAGGATTACAAGAAAGTGCAGCTATGGCTTCAGATGATACAATTCATCAATTGAACGATCCAGAGTTTAGAGGAATGATGAGAACAATGGTAGAATCGAATCCAGATGTAGATCCTGAGTCTTTTGCAAACATGATTATGATGGCTAAAAAATTGCTAGAAAAGAGAAAAACAATGACACAAAATTATGAAAATCCAACAATTACAAGTGGTAAAGAAAACGTGAGCCAACTTGCTGAAAAACGTCTTAGAACTGTTGAAAAACAGGATGACGATGAGAAGAAAAAAGAAAAAGGAATTTCAGAAGCAGCAGCAAGACGAGAGGCAATAAAGAATGTAAGAGAATCATCAGGATCTGCAATTGATATGGGAACAAGATTAAAGATCGCTGCTTCAACGCTTTTTTTGAAAAAGAAAGATGTTTTACAACAAGATGAAAAATTTGCAATTAATGAAAAATTAAACTCAATAAATAGTTCACAAAATATTACCAAGGAAGAGAAAAATAAACTAAGAAAAGTATTAACAGATAGTGCAATAGATACAAAATTAGCAGAACAAGCACTAGTAATTCAAAAAGCAATTGATAAAGATCCAGAAGGAACAAGACAAATTCTCGGAGATGATTTATATGAAAAAATAAAAAAATTATTAGAAAAACTTGACAAATCAAAAAATAAGGAGAAAAAGCAGAGAAATAAGAGAGATGAAAGAAGGAGATATTCGCCAAATCCAAATCCTTATGCAAATTTAGGAGATAATAATCTAAATGATTCAACAGAAGGAGCAGTTTTCAACTTTCTTAGAACAGTAGATGTTGACAGTATATTAAAAGATATAAGAAAAAATAATGACAAAAATAATAGAGTAGAAGGAAATAGTCATAATGTTTAAAAAAGTAAAAAAAATATTAGGGATTGGTGTAGTAGTACAAAGTATATTAGGAATTTTTATGGGGCTAATATTTATTCTAGATAAATTAGGAAAAATAGATTTAGAACAATTGGGCATATTAATGTCAGGAAGTTCAAGCTATGGTAGTTATGGTTATGTAGATGGAGATATAGTTCGAAATATGGAAATTGTACATAAGTTTGTAGATGAGAAAAATTTTACATATGGAAACCCAAGCTCGCCCCTTAACGATTCAACAGTTGGAGAAAATGGGGCTTATTTATCAGAAGGAATAATTGATTGTTCTGCATATGTATGTTATGTGTTATGGGTATCTGGAATAAAAATTGGTAGGCAAGTTTCTAATTGGTTTGCAGATGAAAAATACCTAACAAATGATAACTGTAAAAAATATACTTGGACGAAAATAACAAATGCAAACGATTTACGACCAGGAGATATACTTGTAAGGCATGGACACGTAGAATTTTATAGAGAAGGAAATACAACATATTCTTGCGGTCGGAGACTCATCTATAAATCAAGATCATAGGACATATAAAGGTGGAGTAGAAGCAGTAATGGCAGCATTTGAATTTGCAGTTAGAGTATCAAAATAATAAATATATAAAGGGGTTTGAGTTTGGAAAATAAAAGAGTGATTATATTAAAAGTGTTAATTTTTATATTATTTATAATAGTAAGTGTAATTGTAGCAGCAATAATTATGTTATTACATAACCAAGATGAAGATATAAACACAAATGTAAATTCAATATTAGATAATAATGTGATACAAAGTAATAATACAACAAGTGATAATACAATAAACGATAATACAATAATAGATAATAACATCTCTAATAATACGACAAATGAAAATAATATTGAAGTTAATGACACGCTTGAAAGAAATAAATTGGTAAAACAAACAGAAAGCAATACATATTGTTTAATAAAAACGTGTTTATATAATTATTATTCATTAAGAAATAGGGATATTCCAGAAGAGAGTGAAGAACAAGCTATAAATTACAAAAACCAAGTAAATCCAATATGGAATTATATTGATGATGAAGCAAAACAAAAATTAAAACTAGATATGAACAATATTTCTCTTATGGATGTGAATTTGGAATATTCTATGTTTGCTATAGATGAGATTTTAGGACAAGCAATGGGACAAAACAAAGAACTATATGTTGTATATTACAGAATAAATACAGAAGAAAAACAAGTAAATTCAAGAGTATTATTTATCAAAATTGATAGAAAAAACAAGACTTTCTCAATATATCCATATGAGTATTTGCAAATGAATAATTATATTAACTTAAAAGAGAATGACAGAGTTCAAATAGATAATCTAAATGATATTGAAAAAAATGAACAAAATTTATATAATACAGATAATTATGAACAAAAAGATTTAACAAATCTGATAGAATTATATGAAAAGTATAAATTTGATTTATATTATGATGTGGAACATTTGTATAATTCATTAAATGAAGAATATAAAAATCAAAATTACGGAAATTATGATGAGTTTAATAATTTCATCGAAACACATAGACAAGAATTAGAATCTGACGAAATGCAAAAATACAGAACAGCTGATACTAATAATGGTACAGAATTAATAGGTATAGGAACAAGTGGTAGAAATTATATATTTGATATGACAAACTTAACAGAATATGATGTTAGACTAGATGGATATTCTTCTGTAACGGAAGAATATATGAAAAATTATAACATGGTACTTCCAGAAGGAAAAGGAAGATATTCAATTAACAGAATATTTAATGCTATAAATGAAAAAAATTATAAATTTCTTTATGATAAATTAAATGATGTACAAAAACAAAACTATTACCCAACCTATGAAGAATTTGTGAAATTTATACAAAATAATTTATTTGAAGAAAATAATGCAGAAATACTAGAGAGTGGACAAAATACAGCAACAGATGTATATCAATACTTAGTTGAGGTAAAAGATTTAGCAGGAGGAAATAACCACAAAATATTTACAATAGTAATATTTTTAGGACAAAATGGAGATTTTAAATTTGGAATAACAAATTAAAGTGAAATTTAGTTAGAAAAATGTGAAAAAACATAAAACTATAATTTGGTGCTGCTTAAAATGCGACCATCCAGAAACGATGCTTATTATGTAATTTATGATGGCTTTTCTGGCTTCATGCTTCAATTTGCAAAAAAGTATTCTTTGTTTTGGGGTGGATGGTTTTCAGGCAGGAAAGATGGAATGCACTTTAGTTTTATATAAGACTGGAAAAGGGAACAAATTAGAAAATTTTATTCAACATGGTAGGAGGGAACTCTTTATGAAAAAAATAAAAATATGGATAGCAATACTTACAATAATTTTAGTTTTAATAATAATAGCTTTAATTCTTATTACAAAAGATAGAACTCCAAAAACTAATACGTCAGACATTAATTCTATTATGGAGGGCAATAGTATAACATCAAATACTGTAGATAATACATATGATATAGACAATAGTATAAATAATGAAACATTAGATAATTCTAAATTAAATATGAGCAATAAATTACAAAAAGAAGAAAATAAGGCAATATATTTTTTGTTAAAACAATGCATGGCAAAATATTATGATAATTCTACATCTCTTGCGGGGGAGGAAACTTTGGGAGAAAATACAACTGAAGAACTAGAACCACTTGAAGATGAATTATGGTATTTAATAGATGATGAAGCAAAAAAATTATTGGGATTAAATAAAGAAAACTTAGCAGAAATACATGAAGAAGTTGAGCTTCCTAAGTTCGTAATAGATATGATATATAGCCAAAAATTAAGTGAAACTCAAAATATATATATTATATATAACAGAATAGAAGGAATAGAAGAAAAGCAAGACAAAATTCTTTTAATTAGACTAGATACTAAAAATAATACTTTTTCTGCATACCCACAAAAATATTTACAAGAAAGGGGTTTAGATAAGCTAAAAGAAGGAGACAGCATTAAAATAGATAATTTACAAGAAATACCATCAAATGGATATAACTTATATAATACTGATGAGATAGAAGAAAATGATTTAGTTTATTTAAAAGAATTATATGAAAAGTATAAATTTGATTTATATTATGATGTGGAACATTTGTATAATTCATTAAATGAAGAATATAAAAATCAAAATTACGGAAATTATGATGAGTTTAATAATTTCATCGAAACACATAGACAAGAATTAGAATCTGACGAAATGCAAAAATACAGAACAGCTGATACTAATAATGGTACAGAATTAATAGGTATAGGAACAAGTGGTAGAAATTATATATTTGATATGACAAACTTAACAGAATATGATGTTAGACTAGATGGATATTCTTCTGTAACGGAAGAATATATGAAAAATTATAACATGGTACTTCCAGAAGGAAAAGGAAGATATTCAATTAACAGAATATTTAATGCTATAAATGAAAAAAATTATAAATTTCTTTATGATAAATTAAATGATGTACAAAAACAAAACTATTACCCAACCTATGAAGAATTTGTGAAATTTATACAAAATAATTTATTTGAAGAAAATAATGCAGAAATACTAGAGAGTGGACAAAATACAGCAACAGATGTATATCAATACTTAGTTGAGGTAAAAGATTTAGCAGGAGGAAATAACCACAAAATATTTACAATAGTAATATTTTTAGGACAAAATGGAGATTTTAAATTTGGAATAACAAATTAAAGTGAAATTTAGTTAGAAAAATGTGAAAAGGACATAGAACTATGAAAGAAAATTCAAAAATAATAAAACTGGTGGTAATAATATTTATAATTTTTATAGGAATATTTTTAGATAGTTATTTTAATATCTCTAATGCGGCAAGAAAAGGTGAATATGCTGAAGTAAAGCCAGGAGATGTAATATATCTTCCAGATTATAGGCAATATCCACAAAGTAGTGCAACTATTGAGCTAGATCCAGATGCTCCTAGATGGAGACATTCTCTATATTATGATGTTGGAAGATTGGCAGACATATGGAGAGAAAAAGGAAGACATACAAATGAAATTGGTCAAATATATATACCTGTTGCAGGAATAGATTGGGTATATGTTGCAGTTTCACCTACTTTTGGGAAGAATGGAGACTACTTAAAAGTCCATATACAAGAAGCAGATACAGGTAAAGAAGTAGATTATTATATGATAATTTTTGACCATAAAGGTCATGATAATATGTATTGGGCAAATGGTGTACATTGGGGACATAAAGCTGGTAGTCAATTAAATGTTTTGGAATTTCCGTGGCATGGAGAACATAAAATGGGATCAAATAGGGAAGGCTGTTATAATAGAGCACGATATAAAAATGTTATATACATAGCAAATGGAGGAAATTACTTCGAAAATCCAAATGGTCCTGTAGGTTTTTCAGCCGTGTCAACAATGGAGTATGAAAAAGATGTGGAATCAAGTACTTTTGTGGGAGCAATGAAACAAACACTTAGAAATGTATGGGATGCAGTTACTACATTTATAGGTAATAGCTTAGAAGACGAAAACAAGTCAACATCACTATTTAATTTATACAATGAAAGTGATTTAGTTTGGCCATTACCAGGACATACTAGAGTAAGTTCAGGTTTTGGGGAAAGAATATCACCAACAGATAGAACAACACGTCATTTCCATACTGGAATAGATATTGGAGCAAAGGAAGGAGAACTAGAAGTTGCAGCAGGAACTGGAACTATAGAAACAGCAGGATATTTTTCAAAAGGATCAGGATATCAGTGTTATTTATATTTGGATGATAAAACATCTTTTGGGGGAGAAGTTATATTTGGTTATCTTCATGGATCTCCAACACCAATAGTTAAAGCAGGAGATCATGTAGTTGCTGGACAGCCAATGACTACTGTAGGACCTATGTGGGTAACAGTACCAGGATTTGGAAGAGTAACAAATGGATCAATGACAGGAACACACTTACATTTCTCAATGAGAATAGATGGAGAGCATGTTGACCCAGAAATATATTTCCCAGAAGAGATGAGAGAGTAAAAAGGAGGGGATAAAATGAAAGCTAAAAAAGTTGCTTTAATATTGGTTTCAATATTATTACTTAGTATATTATTAGTTGTAATATTGTTTTTCATAATGTTAAATTCTAAAAATACTGAAGAAATAGGAAAAAGCACAATAGAAGATGGAATTACAAATGAAACAAATGCAAATACAAGTGTAAATAGTAATATAGTTAGTAATCAAAATGAAATAAAAAATGAAACAGAAAGTGAAACAGGGTTTGATTTTGATCCAGAATCTGGCGTAGATATGTTTTCAGAAGAAGAATTAGAAGAAATGAGACGAGCAGGTATTTATGAAGAAGTCCAAGAAGATGGAACAAAAGTTGAGAGAGAAGAAGATATTAATAAAATAGAGTTGGAAGTTCAAGACTTGCCAGATGATGTAATAGAAAATAGAGTAGATAGAAATACTTTAGTATTTGAATTAAAAAAATATTTATATGAAAATCCACAAATTAAAGCAACAAAAGCCTTGTATACAGGATATAAATTAGTAAATCAAGAAAATCGGATTAATGATAATTTTTGCTTTAAATGATGCCGAGGTAGTAGAAGATAATCAAACAGAAGATGGTGAAAATGAAATTGACGATCGAACAAAACTTTCAGTAAGTATTGACTTAACTAATAATGAATTGTATGTTGAGAATATAACTTAAAAAGGAGAGGAGATCTATTGAAGAATTTAAGAAAAATATTTTTTATAACAATTTGTATTATTTTATTAAGTGGTTTGATTTTCAACAATTCAATAGCAATAAACGACACCATAAAAGAAGAACTTAAATTTAAACCTGTAGAAGAGGGCGATAATGTAGTATATGATGTAATAATTGATGGTACAAAATTACTTCCAACATTAAAATTGCCACTGATTTCAGGAGAGTTAGAAGACATATTATATGGGCATAATGATTTAATGGATATAAAATTACTAAGTGATAATAGTGAAAATGAAGAGGAAAACAGCTTAGATGCTCCAGAAGATACAGAAACTAATGGAGAAACTGATGGAGAAACTAATGGAGAAAATAGTGGAGATGAAAGCAAAGTACCATTTTGGCTAAATATAAAAAATTTGACTCAATCAGCATTTAAAGCTTCGTATTATTTAGCAATAGGAGCAATGCTTGTATTGATACTATATGTTGCATTTCTTATTGTAGAGTCTACTTTAAAAACAGAACAAGACATACAGGACGAAACCGTACAGAAACAAAAACAAAAAAAACGTAAGAAATGGTTAAGAAAAACAGTATTACAAAATCTTAAAGATAAGTTATTTATCCAAGAATGGATAGTAGGGGTTATTATTTTAAGTGTATTACCATTTGTAATTAATTTAACAATATATTTATCAGATTATATAATGTTTTCTAGTCCAATTAGTGTTGAAAGCAATGAAAAGCTAGATGAAGGAGATATAGTTGTATTTGTAAAGGGAGGTACATTCCCAACAAGCGAAAATGGACTATCTAATGTTACAGGGAATACATCTAATATGACTACATTCCCACAGTATATGTTTATAGGAGACTCGCGTGTAGATGAAATGGCAAGTAGAGCATTAAATGCTAAAATACTCTATAATAGCGGTAATACATTTGTACGTCAGTCTGGATCAGAGATATTTGTAGCATCATATGGTGCTGGGTATGAGTGGTTGAAAGTTACAGGTGTACCAAAAGCAGAAGAACAAATGGCAAATATGAATACTAATGGATTAAATGTTATCATATGGATGGGAACAAATGATCCTTGGACAGATAAAGCTTCGACTTATGCAAATTATTTAAATAGTCTTGAAGGAACATGGAGATCTAAGGGGATTAAACTTACATATGCAAATATTGGAATAAGCAAAAGAGGCTTTCGGAATGAATGAAACTTATAAGAAATTTAACAGTATAATAAAAAATGGTTTAAGTTCATCTATAATATATGTTGATGCTTATAGCTTTTTAGAACAGAAGGTAAATAGCGAAGGTGAAGGTGCGATTTTAAGAAATGATGCTCATTATACTAATGCAGCTTATAAGAATATATATAATTTCTTTAAGGGATATAATTCAAGTGAATATGTTACATCTGGAAATGCTGTACGTGTTGGAAAACCAATAGGAGATTTTTGCTTTACTACAAGTATCGAAGGATTGCTAGCTGTATTGACTTATTATCAAGGATTAGATACATTGGCTCTTATTGCTTCTTTTCTTGTTACTGTTTGTAAAGTTACATTATTAGTCATGTTTTTATTAAGGGTATATATACTTGGAATAGTTATAGCGATTTCTCCAATATTAGTAGTAATTGATACATTTAGAAAGATAAATAGAAGATACGGATTTATGAAAAGATGGATAACAATATTTTTATATTTAGTATTTATAAGACCAATAGTATATACTGTATATTATCTATTTATAAAATCAAGACCATTAGATGCAAGTGCAGAACCTGTGTGGTTAATACTTTTCTCTTTAGTTACTATAATATTATGTATTTTTTCAGCTGTAAAAGTATTTAAGTATATGTTCAAGAAATTTACAACTTGATAGATTGATTTGGATTGTAAGTAAGAAAAGAGTTGAAAAAACAAAAGATATAGTGAATTTTATAAAGCAAGTCTACTTTTGATTTGCTTTATTTGTTATAATAGGCATAAAAACAGAATTGACAAATATTATAAAAGATACTATTATATTTTAAAACAAAAATGGAGGAGAAAAATGTTTAACGAGGAAAAGGCGAAATACAAGAAAATAGCTTTAATTTTACTAATTACAGTTATTGTATTTTGGTGTATAAATAATTTATCAGTTATTGGAAATTTAATAAGTAAATTGTTAAGTGTTTTATCTCCAATTATATTAGGTTCTTGTCTTGCTTTTTTATTAAATATTCCTATGTCTTTTTTTGAAAAGAAAGTTTTAAAAAACAAGAAAAACAAAATAACTAGGTATATATCCATCATATTTGCTATTTCAGTTATTGTGTTAATTTTATTTCTTATAGTAAAATTAATATTTCCAGAATTAGCCAATATCGTAAGATTATTAATTGATAATATACCTTATTATAATGAAAAATTAAAAGAAATATTGGCACAATTAGAAAATACATTCCCTGATTTAAAAAATACAATTAGTGAAGCAGATATAAATTTAGAAAATTTAAAAAATCAAATTCCGCAAATAGTTACTTTTTCAATTTCAGCTGTGGGTAATGTATTAGGATATTTTACAAATTTAATAGTAGTTATTATTTTAGCAATATATATATTAGTTGATAAAGAGAGAATAAAAAAACGAAGTATAAGAATATTACATGCTTTTTTTGGTAAAAGAATAGTAACTAAAGTCCGTTATGTAATGCGTCAAATAAATGTGACTTTTAGAAAATTTATAACTGCACAATGCTTAGATTCGGCTATATTAGGACTGCTATGTTTGATTAGTATGCTAATTTTAAAAATACCATATGCTGTGCCAATAAGTATATTTATTGGGGTAACAGCTTTAGTTCCAATAGTTGGAGCTTTTTTAGGAGCGGCAATTGGTTGTGTGCTAATTGCATCAGCTAATATCAAAAAAGTAATCACATTTATAGTTATATTTTTAATTATGCAACAGGTAGAAGGAAAACTGATATACCCGAAAGTTGTAGGAAATTATATTGGATTACCTAGTTTTCTAGTGCTACTTGCAGTTACAGTTGGAGGAGGACTATTTGGAATTGTTGGTATGCTACTTGGTGTTCCAACAGCATCAGTTATTTATAAGATGTTTAATAAATTTATAGATAAAAAATTGAAAGAAAAAAATAATAATGGTAAAATTATTATTAATCAAGGCGGTTAAAAATATTGACAAAAAAATTTAAAATGATAAATTACTCTTAATAAAATTTTATATTAAGATTATAATTTAATTATTATAAGATAGGAGGATTAAATAAAGATGGAAGGAATAAGAAATTATAATAATTGTATGTATAATACAAATGAAACAATGGTTAAAACTTTTTCAAGAATGTTTCTAGGATTACTAGTTACTGCGATAACATCATATATCACATATAAATCAGGACTATTTATGATGTTATATTCTGGGTTTTCATATGCTATTTTAGCAGTAGTAGAAGTTGCTGTAGTAGTAGTTTTTTCATTTATGTTTAGAAAATTATCACCAACAGCAGTAACAGTTTTATTTTATGTTTATGCTTTAATAAATGGTTTAACTATGGGGACAATTTTTGCATGCTATAATATTAATACAATATCATTAGCATTTTTAACAACTGCATTACTATTTGGTGGACTTGCATTATATGGAAAAACAACAAATAGAGATATGACTAAATTAAGTACAGTATTTTCAGTAGCTTTAATAGTAGGACTTATAATGTCTATTATTAATTTATTTATAGGAAATAGAGTGATAGACATAGTTTTAGATTGGGTAATGCTAGCCGTATTTTGTGGGCTAACAGCTTATGATATGAATAGAATACAAAATATGCAAAATTATATTAGCTATGATACAGAAAAATTATATATATATGGTGCAATGGATTTATATTTAGATTTCATAAATATATTTGTTAGATTATTGTCTATTTTAGTAAGAGGTAATAGAAATAGTAGAAATGATTAGAAATACAATGCAAATAAAAATTAAATATCAAGAAGGTGTTATATAATGAAATCAAAAACAAAAAAAATAATTGTAATGTTAATTATTATAATAATATTATTAGCAATAGTACTTTTTAATGTTTTTAAAAGCAAAGACTTACAATATATTAGCTATAAAGAATTTAATAACGAAATTGAAAATAATAATATCCAATCAGTTTTGATAGAAGATAACAAAGTAAAATTTTCTAAAAACAATGATGAAAACTTATATTATACAGATAATCCAAATTATGATGGACTAGAAAGAGATCTATTACTACATGGAATTAATGTTGAGGTTAATTCTGACAAGGAAAATATTGCATTTATTTTTGATATATTATTTTATTTATTTTTCTTTGGAATAATAATATTTGTTTTATATAAAATGTATGAAATGAATCAAAAAAAATTTAAAGTAATTAGACATACGAAAGTAACATTTGATGACATAGCTGGAATGGATGAACTAAAAAAAGATATGAGACAAATAGTTGATATTTTAAAAAATCCAGAAAAATACAAGAATATAGGTATAAGACAAACAAAAGGAATAATATTTGAAGGAAATCCTGGTAATGGTAAAACATTATTTGCAAAGGCACTAGCAGAAGAAATGAATGTTAATTTTATTGCTACTAAAGGTGCTGATTTTCAAAGTGCCATGATGTCAATGGGAGCTAGAAAAATTAAACAATTATTTAAAAAAGCTAAAAGCCATAAGCCATGTATAATTTTCATAGATGAATTTGATAGTATAGGAGAAAGAAGAAATTATGCAGGTACAGGAGTAGACAAGGAAAACAATAGAATTGTAACTGCGATGCTTAATGAAATGGATGGATTCGAAACACAAGATGGAATATTAGTTATCGCAGCGACAAATTCATATAATTCTTTGGATTCTGCATTAATCAGACCAGGAAGATTTGATTTAAGATATAATATTTCAAACCCAGATTTTGAAACAAGAATGAAATTAATAGATTTATATACTAAAAAGAAAAAATTAGCCGAGGATATAGATAAAGAAAAGCTAGCTGAAAGTTTTGAAACATTAAGCTGTTCAGGTGTTGAAACTGTATTAAACGAAGCTGCAATGGAAGCAATTTCAGAAAAAAGAGATACTATTTCTATGGATAATATAATAAATGCAGGAAAGAAAACAAATTGTAATATCAATTTAAGAAAATTGAGAAGATAAGTGAGAGGAGGTTAATCTATGAAGGAAATAGATATAGATAATTTTTCAAGTGATATATTTGATATGACAGAAGATACTATTTATGAGGTTTTAGATAGGTTTAAAGAGTTTCAAAACATAGATCAATCAATAACATATATATTTATTAAAGCATATTACCTTTACTTTGTAAAAAAATATATAGAACAACAAAATATAGATATAGATTTTAACAAAATATATTCTAAGTATAGAATGTATTTAGGTATATATTATAAAAGTAATAATTCACAAATACCTCAAGAATTATTAGAGGAACTGCTTGGAGCTTTAGATAAGTCTTTTGAATTAATTGAATCATTAGATTGTGTAGATATAAATGATAGTTATGAATATAGACATTTTACAATTGAAGCATTTGAGATACTAAGAGAAATACTTGAAAAAAAGTCAAAATCTGAAATTAGAACAGATATTTTTGACTCAGAAATAGATATATTTATAAATGAATCTGATAAATTAAAAAATTATATAGAAAGAGGGAATAATGATGGGAAATAAACAATTTAAAGCAGAATCAAAAAGATTATTAGGTTTAATGATTAATTCAATTTATACTAATAAAGAGATATTTTTAAGGGAATTAATTTCAAATGCGAGTGATGCAATTGATAAATTGTATTATCGTTCATTAACTGATAAAAACATAAATGTAAATAAAGATGATTTAAAAATAAGAATTGATATAGACAAAGTCGCTAAAACTTTAACTATAACGGACAACGGATGCGGAATGACAGAAGAAGAACTAGATAAAAATTTAGGAACAATTGCAAAAAGCGGATCTTTAGAATTTAAAGAAAAAAACGAAAAGAAAGAAGATATTGATATTATAGGACAATTTGGAGTTGGTTTTTACTCATCATTTATGGTAAGTAATTTGGTTACTGTTGAGAGTAAGTCAGTTGACTCTGAAAAAGCATATAAATGGACATCAAAAGGTGTAGAAGGATATTCAATCGAAGAGTGTGAAAAAAAGGATACAGGAACAAAAATTACACTTTATATCAAAGATGATACTGAAGAAGAAAAATATAGCGAATTTTTAGATACTTATAGAATAGAGCAAATAATAAAAACATATTCAGATTATATAAGATATCCAATTGAGATGGAAGTAGAACATAGTAAGAAAAAAGAAGGTACTGAAAATGAATATGAAACAATAAAAGAAACTGAAATTGTAAATTCTATGACTCCAATATGGAAGAAAAACAAGAAAGAAATTAAAGATGAAGAATATGAAAATTTTTATATGGATAAATTCCATGATTATGATAAACCTTTAAAAGTAATACATAATCATGCTGAGGGACAATACAACTTTGATAGTTTAATATATATTCCTTCACATTTGCCTTATGATTATTACACCAAAGATTATGAAAAAGGGGTACAATTATATAGTAATGGTATTTTAATTATGGATAAATGTGCTGAATTAGTACCAGATTATTTTGGATTTGTTAAAGGATTAGTTGATAGTGAAGATTTATCATTAAATATATCAAGAGAAATGTTACAAAATGATAGAAGTTTAAGAGTAATTTCAAGAAATATTGAAAATAAAATTAGAACAGAATTAGAAAATATGTTAAAGAATGAAAGAGATAAATATGAGCAATTTTTCAATATATTTGGAACTCAATTAAAATATGGAACATATAGCGATTATGGAATGAATAAGGATAAACTACAGGATTTGTTACTCTTCTATTCTTCGACTGAAAAGAAATTAGTAACATTACAAGAATATACTCAAAGAATGAAAGATGAACAAAAAGTTATATATTATGCGTGTGGAGAAACAATTGATAAAATAGATATGATGCCACAGGTAGAATTATTAAAAGATAAAGGATTGGAAATATTATATTTAACAGAAAATATTGATGAATTTGTTTTACAAACATTAGCAAATTATAAAGAAAAAACATTCCAAAATGTTTCGAGTGATAATTTGGATTTAGATACAGATGGGGAAAAAGAAGAATTAAAAAAAGCAAATGAGGATAGCAAAGAGATGTTTAATGTAATGAAGGAAGTAATCAAAGATGAAGTACAAGATATAAGGTTTACACACAGATTAAAAAATCATCCCGTATGCTTAACTTCTGAAGGAGCAGTTTCAGTAGAAATGGAAAAAACATTAAATCAAATGCCAAATAATCAAGGAATAAAAGCTCAAACTGTATTAGAAATAAATGAAAATCATGAAATAGCAAATAAATTAAAGGATTTATATAAAAATGATAAAGAAATGTTAAAAAAATATACTAAAGTTCTATATGCTCGGAGCAAGACTTATTGAAGGGCTAACAATTGAAAATCCAACTGAAATAAGCAATTTGATGTGTGAAATTATGACAAAATAATATAGGAAGGAGATTTAATTTTGTAAATTAAGATTATGGAAGAAAATAAAATATATGATGTTAACTTTATAAAAGAAAAGGAACAACAGTTTAAAAAAATTATGCTTATGTATAATTCTGCATTAAAAGAAATTGAAACAAAAGTATCAATTATTAGTGATGAATTTCAAATGTTATATAAATATAATCCGATAGAACACATAAAAACAAGAATTAAAACGCCAGAAAGTATTATAAAAAAATTAAAGAGAAAAGGTTATCCAGTTACATACAATAGTATGCTTGTGAATTTAAATGATATTGCAGGAATAAGAATTGTATGCTCATTTATACCAGATATATATAAAATAGTAGAGATGTTTGATTTGTCAAAAGAAATTAATATTATTGAGAAAAAGGATTATATAAAAAACCCAAAAGAAAGTGGTTATTCAAGTTATCATTTAATTGTATCAGTTCCAGTTAGTTTTGCAAGTGGAACAGCAGATGTTAAGGTGGAAATACAAATAAGAACAATTGCTATGGATTTTTGGGCTAGTTTAGAACACAAAATAAAATACAAGTATCCAGATGAACTACCTAAAAGTATTTCAAAAGAATTAAAAGATGCAGCTAAAATGATAAGAAAGCTTGATGAAAGAATGTCTAAATTAGGTAGTAACTTAATTGATGAATTGGAACATGATATGGATGTTAACAAATCTTCACAAACTAAAGAAGTAAAATTATTAAATGGTTAATAGAACAAAATTGTTTTAAATATGATTGGAGGAAAAGAATATATGAAAAAATTTGATTTGATTTGTAAAGAAGTTGATAATTTAAGCAGTAGCGATTATACTGCAATTTTGAAAGCTAAATCTGTAAAATTATTAGCAAAACTTAAACTAATTACAGATAATGGTATTGAAGGAGATTTAGCATTTTGTACTTTTATTATTGGCTCAGTTGTTGCTGACGGAAAATTATCAGAAGAAGAATATCTTTTAATTTATCCATTATTACATGTATTTTTTGGAGAAGACGTAAATTATGAAGAATGTAAAAAAGCGGTTAGAAATTCATTTAAAGAGAAAAAAGAAATAAAAAATATTGTTAATACTATGGTTGATATTTTTGAACAGTTGTCTGATGAACTTAAAGAAGATGCAATTACAGTATGTTTACTAATTTGCTCAATAGATGGTAAAATTTCCTTGAAGGAGAAAACGTGGATAAAGCAATTAATTAAAGATTAATTGCTGATTTATAGGAATGGAGAGACATATGGAGGAAACTTTAGAAAAAAGAGATGTAGAAACTAATAAGCCGAAAAAAAGATTTACAATATTGGGAGTTAGTATATACAGAATATTAGTTTATTTTATTGTTTATAGTATTTTAGGATATATTGTTGAAACAATATTTGGAATTATAACAAAGGGCGTATGGGAAAGTAGACAGAGTTTCTTATATGGACCATTTTGTGCAATATATGGATTAGGAGCTGTTGTATTAATTTTATCTTTACAGCATTTTAATAAAAGCACTAATAAATTATTTATAGGTGGTTTTATAGTAGGCTCAGTAGTGGAATATTTGGTTAGTTTAATAGGAGAATTAATCTTTCATGTTAAATGGTGGGATTATTCTCATATGCCTTTAAATATAAATGGGCGAATATGCGTATATTTTTCAATCTTTTGGGGCTTTTTAGCAGTATATTTTATGACGTCTTTTCATCCAAAAATAGAGAAACTTATTGATCGAATAGCAGCTAAAAAACAAATAAAGATTTTAAAAATTGCTACAATAGTTGCAACTTTGCTTTTGTTACTTGACTTTTTAATTACGATGTTTGCACTAAAGGCATTTATTGTTAGAAAAATATATGAATATGACTTAAATGTTTCAAATAAGGAATATGTGACTAATGAATTGTATAGCCAAATATATGGTAATGAAAAGAGAGCTAATTTTATCTATAAATATTTTAGTGATGAGAAAATGATTAAAACTTTTCCCAATTTGAAAATTCAAGATGTAGATGGAAATATTTTATTTTTCAATAAATATGTTGGAGATATACAACCCTATTATTTGAAGATTTTTGATAAGAAGTAGCTAAATAAAATGAATGTAATAAAAATAAAATGTAAATCGAAAAAATTATAAAAAATATTAATAAAGAAACGGACTCTATATTGAAAAAAATATATTTTTTTAAGATATGATATAATATTACAACAATATTACAAGAAATATATTTGCATTACATTTTTTTATAATTTATTGACTATTGTTCAAAAATAAAATAAGCCTATATAAGGAGGGATTTTTATGGCAGAATTAGATGTCAAAAAGCTAGCTGCATATATACAAAAGAAATATTATGAAGAGAAACATAAAGAGATTTCACCAATAAAATTACAAAAGTCATTATATTTTTTATTTGCATATTGGGGAGGAACTGTAAGAAAATCAAAAAAGTATTCTGATGCAGTTGAAGAACGTTACGACAATTTTAGCGAATATTTATTCGACGATGATATAGAGGCATGGGTATACGGTCCCGTAGTCCCAGCAGTGTATCATGCAGAAAATCTTGAACAATATTATGATGAAAACTTATTTGAAGGAAAAGAGAAGTTAAAAGAGTTTATAGATGATTTACTTAAAGAATTGTTTGAAACAGGAGATTTCACATTAGTAGATGTGTCACATAATGATACAGCTTGGATAAACAATTTTAGTTATGATGATGAATTTCATAATAAGGTAATTAATAAGGAAGAAATAATAGAAGAATATGTAAGGAAATAGGTTTTCAAAAAATAATTCCATTCAAATAAGAGTAAACAGATATGATAATCCTAGATTTGTATCAAGAGAGTATAAAACTTTTGATTTTAATAATAATCTTAAATCCACACATATAAAGGATCTAGAGTTTACAAATTATGTAAAAAGTAAAGAATGTGATAAGTATATTCAATAAAAAAATATTTGTAAAAGGATAAATAAAAGTAAAGAAAAATTAGAAAATTTATTTGAAGCAGATGAATTAGATAGCAAAACAAGTGTGTTAAAATATGAAAGAATGCTAAAAATATTAAGTATTATTAACAACAGGGAAATAAAAAAAGAAGAAATAATTTTAAAATTTAAAAATCGTGTAGATAAAGAAATACAGTTTTATATAAAAAATGAAAATGGCATTTTTAAATTATATATGATAGATTTATATCATATAGGAATTGAAGCAACAAATAAAAAATAGGAAAAGCTGACAGAAAAGGAATATATAGATCTAAATGTCTTTATGAATATGATATAAAAAACATACAAGAAGAATTAAATAATGGTAATGCCGATAAACCTTGAAAAATATTTAAAAAAATTATAAAAAATATTAATCCTTACAAATATTATATTAAATCTTGCAATAATATTGCACTAAAAAAATCATATAATATCAAAGTTTAAAAGGAAACTATTTTTTATAAAATTTTAATCTCCTTTTATTTTTAGTTCTAATTTATTATTGATATTCTCTTAAATTCCCTTAATACATATATAAAAGAATAAATGCACAATATATCTCCTATTGAAGTTAATGCAATTGATTTAATGCTTAATTCATTTGTTAAATCTTTTGCATTTCTATCTATAAAATCGTAATAATTATCTGACAAGAAAACATTTTTTACTTTTTTTGCTCTATCTTGATAATATATCTTTAAATTATAGTCATCTGGAAAACCTTGTTGGATTTCTATTTTATAAATATATTTATTTCCAGGTAGTTCTCTTTTTAAAAATTCTCTAACTTCGGTATTTGATATTTCATCTATTTTAGAATCTATCTTTATTTCGTATTGGCTAGTCAGTGGAAATAATGATACACCTTTTATTACAAAACATGTTGCTAATATTTCTAATATAATTATTTTTCTAATTTGATTTTTCTTTTCTCCATTATATTTAATATATTTTCTTAGAAAAACAATACATAAAATAATAGATACTATTAAATATGGTATAGCAATAAAAAATATAATTAAAAATAAAGGTATAGCCAAATTAGTTATAAAATTTAAAACAGTATAAAAAGGTCTATATATATTCATATCTATCAATATTTTCGAATATTCTGTTGTGTTCATTAAGTTCATTATGGAAAAAATTATAAAGTATGATATTCCTATTATAGCTATTATTCCTATTACTTTTATCAAAAAATATATAAACTTATCTGATTTTTTCAATTAAATACCTCTTTCCAGATTTGTTCGTATGGAAAATCTATTTGATTAGATGTTTTTCCTAAAATCATATATTATTAATAATTCCTATTCTACAAAATATTCTTCTTCAATAATTTTTTTCTTCTG
Organism: uncultured Clostridium sp.; assembly: GCA_964620415.1. Lineage (GTDB taxonomy): Bacteria > Bacillota > Clostridia > TANB77 > CAG-508 > CAG-269. The sequence continues at coordinate 9,783 of CAZUHD010000002.1, read as the reverse complement.
TAATTTTTCTTCCTAGATCTAATATTTCTTCTCTAAGTTTTTGTGTATTAATATTCTTTTCTTGCATCTTATATTTTGAAATATTAAATTCTTGCCAATTCATTTCTTTAGAATTAGTTACAAGTTTTAATAATATGTTTGTTAATTCTAATTTTTCTGATGATTCTATATTGTCTTCTTTGAGCTTTTCCTCTAAAATATCATAACTATCTTCACTTACAATACGAGATAAGTATTGATAATCAATAGATATTGAACTTATATCTCTGTTAATATTCTTATTAACTATTATCTTTTCTATATTCATATAATTAATTCCACAATAAACACATAATACTATGGCGAAACTCCATTTTACAAAGTCAAATTTCTCATTAAAAATGTATGCTGTTATTGGAATAAATGTTGCTATTTCAGTTAGTAATATTATATATACAAAAATTCTTAAATAAGTCAAACCATATTCCATCTCATACATATGCATTCTATACATTGATGATATAGCTATTATAATTGTAAATATAACTAAAAATAAATTTAATATTTTAATAAGTTTTTCTTTATTCTCATTATATCTATTTGATACTATTATAATTACAAAGTTTATAAATGAAACAAACATAAGCTCAAAGAATCCAGTTCTTGCATAATTCGCATAATTAAATGTTTCATCTATATTTATTTTTGCAAATAGTGATTTTACTTGAATAAAGCAAAAAACTAAATATACAATATTTAATGTAATTAAAAGCATTTTTATTGTAAGACAATATCTATTATCGTTATTCTTTAAATTTTTTTCTTCATTATCATATTCTTTTTGAAGATTTAAAATAAAACTTAAAAATAAGAAATATATTACTACAATAATTACAAGTCTTAATATTAGTCTAAATACATTACCTATATTTATGTTTCTGAAAATATTTTTTATTCCAGTAAATATACCAGCAAATATACTATCTGCAGAAGCGAGTAATATTATAACTACTCCAACAATAGCAAATACAATTAATCCAGAAATAGCAATCTTTTTTATATTATCTTTATCTATTTTATGGTTACCTTTAATATGTTCTTCCGATTTTTCTTTTGTATATTCTATGCTATATTTATAACCTGTAATTATATCTGTTAATAATTTAAATGTATTATAGAAATAATTTGTTAAGTAATTCTTTTTATTAGTAACTATCACATACATCATCAAGTTTAAAATTATTAAAATAAAAATATTTGCTATGTAAAAAGTCTTATTTGCAAATATAAAGTATGTGCTACTTAATAACAGTATTGATATTATTAATAGAAAACCATTTTTATTTTTTATTCTATTCTTTTTATTAAGTATGTAATAAATTATTCCATTTCCTATACTAAAGAATAACAACATCGAAATTCCTATTTCTTTACCATAAAACAATATAGATTGAATTATAGCTAATGCTAAACTCCCTATAATTTCCATAATAATATTTCCCCATTTACTTTATTTTTCATAATCTAATATATCTCCTGGCTTACAATCTAAAATTTCACAAATTTTTTCTAATGTTGAAAATCTTATTGCTTTTGCTTTATTTGTTTTCAATATTGAAAGATTAGCAGGAGTTATTCCAACTTTCTCGGCAAGTTCTCCTGATGACATTTTTCTCTTTGCTAACATTACATCTACATTAACAATAATTGGCATTATTTCTCTTCCTTTCCTTAAATTGTAAAATCATTTTCTTCTTTATATTCAATTGCTTTTTTATATATTTCATTAAGTATTTTTATTCCTATTCCAGAAACAGCAAATATAACCATCAACATTATAGAAAAAGCAAATACAAAATATATAAAATCTCCTATTAGATTACTCATTATTAAGAATATAAAAATTGTTATAATAAAATATATTGCACTTATTATAAAACAACTTCTACTAACTATATTTAAGCTTTTAACATTATTTTCACTAAATAGTACATTGTTTTTTAAATTTTTAAATATTTTAATAAATTGGTAAATTATAAAAAGTGCTATTATTCCTGTAATTATAATCATAATGAATAAAGTAAGATCAAATATATTATTTTGTATATTTTCTTTCATAACAATATGATGTATGACTTTTACTATTAAGCTTAATACCACTATATCAATAAAACTTATCATGGCAAAAAGTATCTTAAGCCCTATTATGACTTTCGATGATAAGCTTTTTTCTCCTAAAATTTTCATTATAGATTCCTCCTTTATTTTCCATAAGTATATATCCTTTATCTTCGTTTGTCAATACTTTTTTATTGAAAAACGATAAAAAAGTATTGACAAAAAATAAAACATACACTTGATATATGTATATTTCTTATTATATAGTATTTTTAAATTAAATTTATTAAAATTAAAACTTTAAAAAATTTTTATAAAAATTACAAAATGGCTTTATATCAATAATTATTCTTCCAAAACTGTAATAATAATCAATAAAGTTATAAATAAATACTTGAATTTATAAATTATATATTGTATTATAAGTAAAAAGATAAACTTTAGGAAAGGAAATAGATTATGAAAAAAATAATTTTAGTGATGATTATTGTAATAATAATAGTGTCAGGAATTTTTGTAGTTAAAAACAAAAAAAGTAACAAATTTGAATATGAAATAGAAGATATATCTAAATATAATTATTATTTATATAGAGAAAATGAAAACTTTGGAGTAATAGATAAAGATGGAAATGTAATAATAGAAGCAAATTATTCAAATGTAGTTATACCAAACCCTGAAAAAGATATATTTATTTGCTATAATAATGAAGACTCTAAAGTGCTAAATAGTAATGGGAAAGAACTCTTTGATGAATATGATTCAGTAAAGGAGATAAAACTAAAAAATGTAGCAAGTGACTTAACTTATGAAAAAAAAGTTTTAATGTATAAAAAAGATGAGCTATATGGGTTAATAAATTTTGATGGTAAAATTATAACAAAGCCAATATATAATTCAATTGAGAACTTAAGACCAACAGAAGGAAAGTTTATAGTATCTAAAGATGGAAAATATGGATGTATAGATTTAAATGGAAATGTTTTAGTAGAAACAGAGTATGACAAAATTGAATCTGACGAATACTACACACAAGAAGAGGGTTATAAGAAATCAGGATTTATCGTTGCTAATAAAAATGAAGATGGATATAAATATGGATATATAAGTTTTGATAGTAGAAAGATTTTAAATACAGAATATAATCAAATAAATAGAGCAGAAAAAGTTGGAGAAGATGTCTATTTAATAGTATCTAAAGATGGACAATATGGAGTTTTTAAAGGAGATAAAGAAGTTATACCTAATAGTTACCAAAACATAACATATGATGATAAAATGGACTTATTTATAATTCAAAAAAATAGGAAATATGGTGTAGCAAATATTCAAGGGGAGTTTATAATTGACATTGATTTTGATGAAATAGAAATTAAGGGAAAATACTTATATGTATCAAAAAATGAAAATACTGAAATATATGATTCAAATGGAAAATTGACGAACATGGATCCAAATAGAAGTATATATGAAACAGAAAACGAGAACTACAATATATCAACATTTTTAAATAATAATATAACATATTACGGTATTGTGGATAAAGATGGAAAGCCACTTGTAGATGAAACTTATAGATATATAGAATATGCTTATGAAAACTATTTCATTGCAACAAATGATGAAGGAAACCTTGGTATAATTGATTATAATGGAAATGTAGTATTAGATATGAAATACAAATCTTTACAAAAAATAAAAGGCAAAAAAATAATACAAGGAGTTAATGGTGATACAAATTTAACAGAGTTCTATAATGAAAAAATCCAGAAAACATTAGAGGTAATGTCACCAAGTATTCAAGTTCAAAAAGACTATATAATTGTATCAAATGACGAACAAACAATATACTTGGACATATCTGGAAATAAAATACAAGATACATCAAACATTGGTGATGCTATTTTACCAGAAAGCATAGGAGAATATAAAAAAGTACAACTTACAATTGATAGTGTATATTATACCAAATCTGTATAATACTAATATACAAAAGAAAGGAAATATATTTAATGAAGGAAGAAAGTAAAAATATAATAATTGAACTAATCGAAACTATATTAGGTGCTTTTATTATGGCAGCAGGAACTTCACTATTTTTACTTCCAAATGAATTCTCTTCAGGGGGATTTGCTGGAATAGCAACAATAATTTATTATATTTTTAATATTCCAATGGGAACAACAATATTAATACTAAATATACCGTTATTTTTAATAGCTACATTTAAAATTGGAAAAGGATTTTTAATAAAATCTATAGTCGGAACAGTAAGTTTATCTATTTTTATAGATTGGTTAAACACATTTGAACATGTAACAAATGACAAAATATTATCATGTATATATGGAGGAATATTAGTAGGAATTGGCACTGCATTGATCTTAAAAGCAAATTCGTCAACAGGAGGGTCTGATTTATTAAGCATGATAATAAAATCATATAACCCTAAGTATAAAACTGGAAGTCTGATAACAATAATAGATGCTACAATTGTACTACTTAATGTAGTATGTTTGAAGAGAATAGAAATAGGCTTATATTCAGCAATAACTATTTTTCTAGTATTTAAAATAATAGATATATTATTTGAAGGAGTATATTTTACAAAATTAATATTTATTGTATCAGATAAAAATGAAGAAATATCAAAACTGATAGAGAGAAAAGTAAAAAGAGGAGTTACGGGAATCTACGGAAAAGGAATGTATACTAATTCAGAAAAACTTGTTCTTATGTGTGCTATAAGTAGAAGAGACTTAAGTGAAATAAAAACAATAATAAAAAAGATTGACCCAGAGGCATTTTTAATAGTTACGAACTCTAGGGAGGTATTAGGAGAAGGCTTTAAGCACGTGGACGCATAATAAAAAATTGTAGAAAAAAAACGAATAACATATATTTAAATAATTGACTTTTTATATCTTTTATAGTAGAATAAAAACGTAATATTGTAGCAGAAATGGGGGAAACTATGAGTAAAGGAAAGAGATATGACGATGGAGCAAAACTTAATTATAAGAAAGTATTTGCAGTAATTGTAGCAATAATTGTTATAATTATGACAATTATAATTTTAAAAAATATCCTTACTAAAGCAAAGAATACAAAACAAGTAGACATTACAAATTACGTAGCATTTTATAAAGATCAAAAATGGGGCGTTCTAGGCACAGATGGAAATGTCATAGTAGAACCAATGTACCAAGAAATGATAATTATTGTAGATGAAAGTAAAGATGTGTTTTTATGCACATATGATATAAATGAAGATGATGGAACATATAAAACAAAAGTAATAAACAAAAATAATGAAGAAATATTTACAAACTATAACAAAGTAGAAGCATTGGAAAATTATGATGAAGCAGGCAATATTTGGTATGAGGAAAATGTTCTTAAAGTCCAAAAAGACGGAAAATGGGGATTAATAGACCTAGATGGTAAAGAAATATTACAGGCAGAATATGATGATATAACTGCGCTAAAAGGAGTTACAAACAGTATAATAGTAGAAAAAGATGGATTAGTAGGACTTGTAAATAACAAAGGAATATCTATACTCAATACAGAATATACAGAAATAACTAGCTATGGTGATGAAAGTAAAAATGGTTATATTACAGTAAATCAAGATGGAAAATATGGTTTAGTAAATATAACAGGAAAAACTGTATTAGAGAACAAATATGAAAAAATAGAAAATGCCTATAATGATAAATATTATGCAGTACAAGAAAACGGAGAAGAAAAGATAATAGATGAATCAGAAAATCAAATAATTGTAGCAAACTTTGGAGAAATTAGGGAACTTGCAACCTCAGGAGCTATATTTATACAAAATGAAAAATACGGACTAATGGGATATGATGGGATAGTTAAAATGGAAGCAATATATGATAATTTAAGAGAGCTTAATACAGATATATTCTTAGCAGCAAAAGATGGAAAAGTAGGTGTTTTGAGTCTTGACGGAACAGAAAAAATTGCATTTATATATCAAGATATAACATATGATAAAAAAGCAGGAATATATATTGCAGACGATGAAAATTATACTTCATCTATTTTAGACAATAATTTTGAGGTAAAAGTTACAGGAATATTATCAGAATTAAATACAGATGAAGGATATATGAAAATACAAACAAATGATGATTATAAATATTACAACTTTAAATTCCAAGAAAAAAGTATACAAGATATTTTACCTACAAATGAATTATATAGAAGTAAACGAAATGGAAAATATGGATTTATTGATAAAAAAGGAAATGTCGTTGTAGATTATATATATGATGATGCAACAGAATTTAATAAATATGGATTTGCGGCAATCAAAAAAGATGGATTATGGGGATCAATAGATAAAGAAGGAAATGTTGTAATTGAACCATATTATAATTTAGACAATAACTTAGTTATAGATTTTATAGGAAAATGGCACTTAGGATTAGATTTAAATATGAATTACTATTGTGATAAATAATTAAAAGGAGAAAAATATAAAATGGAACTAAAGACAAGGTATCAATATACGTATTTTATTCACACTTTTATAATAAAAGAAAACAGATATAATAAATATATATTAAAGTTACTAAGAGATAAAAGATTTAATCTTAGAGTGTTTGAAAGAAATAAAGACTTAGAACTATATACACATTTCTTGCCTAAAATAAGAGAGTTCTTATTTAGCACATTTGAGTTAGAAGATAAACAGAAGATGGAAAAACTAAAAGAATTACCAATAGAAACACAAGCAGCTGTTCTTGCAAAATATCCTAGTGTGACATTTGAATGTAAATTAGAACAAGATATTCAAGGAAAAACGGTAGATGAAAACAGTATATTTTTCAAAATACAAAAAGTTGGATTAGTACTATTTAATACAGGAATAGGTTTTCTATATTTAAAAACAAATATTGAAGGGAGTAACGACTTTTCAAACGTATTAAATTTTAACTATAAATTTAAAGATATAAACCAAGAATGTAATAACTTAAAAAATTATGATAATATAAAAGTACAAGCAGATTCCTTTGAAAACATTGAGGCAATTCAAGATTTTATACAAAATATTACAGGACCAAATATAGATGCTTTAAAATTAAATCTTGATGTGGAAAGGTTTTATACGTATTCATATACTTGTATTAGACAAGAATTTTGGGATATAAATAATTCTTTTGAGAATGTAAAAAATGACTTCTTTAAATATGTAAATATACTTCCTAATGATGTAAATACCAATTCGGTTATAAGTGATAATACAAAAATACTTGCTAATTCTAAATATTCTAAAATTGGAATTTCAAAATTAGGAATAAATCTATTAAGTTCAGATTGTGATATAAATAATTATACTATTTTACCTGAAACTTTTGAAAATCAATATTTTTACACATATATACTTGCACTTTATTTAAAGGTATATTCAAAAAAATTAAATTATGAATTTAGAGAAGGAAAAGACATAGATGTATGTAGAAAAAAATTTATAGATTTTACAAAAAAACTATGGATACAAGAAATTACGTCAGATGATATAGGTAGTTTATATTATACATACATAAAAGAAGTATTAGAAGTAGAAAAAATATATAATGATCTTAAAAATAAATATAATATTTTATATAATGAATTAAAAATAGAAAAAAATGAAAAGATGACAGGATTTATTGTAATTGCATTAGTGATAACTCTTATATTTAATATAATAAATTTTATTATTTATTTTGTTAATCGATAGAAAGGTACAGCAAAGATGAAAATAAAATGTGGAGTAGATATAATAGAAGTTTCAAGGATAAAAGATAGTATAGAAACTTTGGGAGATAAGTTTTTAAATAAAGTCTATACCAAAAAAGAAATTGACTATTGCGAATCGAAAGGAAAAAACAGGTATGAACATTATGCTGCTAGATTTGCTGTAAAAGAAGCGGCATTTAAGGCTTTATCAGAAGAAGTAAATGATAAATTTTCTATATCATGGAAAGATGTAGAAACATTGAATGATGAAAATGGGAGACCAAAGGTAGAAATATTATTTTTAAAAGACAGTAAAGTTGAAAATGTAGATGTTAGTATATCACATTGCAATGATTATGCTGTAGCAAATGTAAATGTACTTTTTAAATAGGAGGAAATAGTGGAATTTTTTGATACTCACATGCACATAAATGAGGAAAGATTTGATACAGATAGGGAAGATATAATAAAAAAAATATTACAGGCAGGGGTAACAAAGGCATTTGAGGTTGGATGTGACTATGAAAGCTCTAAAAATGCGATAGAACTTGCTAAAAAACATGATTTTATATATGCAATATGTGGAATCCATCCAGAAAATCTTCCTGACACAGAAGAAGGACTAGAACGAGAAATTCAAAAAATAAAGGAATTAGTAATAAAAAATAAAAAAGTTGTAGCAATTGGAGAGATAGGATTAGACTATAATTGGAAATTAGATAATAAAGAATTTCAAATAAAAGCATTTGAAAAGCAAATTGAACTTGCAAATGAACTTGAATTACCAATATCAATACATACAAGAGATGCAATAGATGATACAATAGCAATATTAAGAAAAACAAAGCTAAAAAATTCAGGAGTTTTACATTGTTGTCCATTTAATAATGAGCTTGTAAAACATGGACTAGATGCTGGGCTATATATTGCTTTTGGTGGTACTTGTACATTTAAAAATTCAAAAAATGCTGAAAATATAGTAAAAATGGTTCCAATGGATAAAATTCTTACAGAAACAGATGCACCATTTCTTGCTCCTGAGCCAATTAGAGGAACTAGAAATGATTCGAGTAACTTAAAATATATAGTACAAAAATTAGCAGAATACAAAAATACATCAGCTGAAGAGATTGCAAAAATAGCATATGAAAATGCTACAAATTTATTCTTAAAAAAGGAGAGAAAATAAATGCTTGAAGTAAAAAAAGATGATTTTGATGAAGATTTAGAAGATATAATGGAAAGTATAAATGCAATATTAAATAAAACAGGAAATGGATTTGAAACAGTAGAAGAAGATAAAAAAGAAGAAAATAATAAATAAAGTAGAAAAAAACTTCCTTGTTATATAAATAAGAAGGCTTTTGATTTTTGATATAAATACATATGAATAAAGTTCTAAAAACTAAGTAATATTAATAAAATCTAAAAGAGGTAAAGATATGAATGTTTTAAAAACAACTCTTTTAGGTTTATTTTTTGGTACATTTGGAACAACTATAGGAGGAATAATAGGGTGCTTATTTAGTAATGTATCAAATAAATTTTTAAGTTTTATTTTATCATTTGCATCAGGGCTTATGATGTCAGTAATATGTTTTGATTTAATTCCAGAAGCATTTAGTTTAACTAATATTTTAATGATTGTAATAGGGATTGGACTAGGAATAATATCTATGATTTTTTGTGATTTATTAGTTGAAAAGAAATTTACTAAAAAGCAGAATTTGAAATCAAATAATTTACTTAAAACAGGAATAATTGTTAGTATAGGACTTGCAATACATAATTTTCCAGAAGGGTTAGCAATAGGCTCAGGATTTGATGCTTCTTTAAGATTAGGGATTGGTCTTGCAATTGCTATATGTCTCCACGATATTCCAGAAGGAATTAGCATGGCTGTTCCTATGAAAAATGGAGGAATGAAATTAGGCA
>CAZUHD010000001.1:18767-61454 GCA_964620415.1 uncultured Clostridium sp. | reverse complement strand
GTAGGAATATTTTTTGTAGTAAATAATCAAGTATTAATGCACAATTGTAAACTAACAGAAGCAGAAAAATATGGGGACTTCTTAAATTATTCTAAAAGTCACATGGAAATATGGGATAGATATTATTATAAAAAATATAAAGTGGATTTTGATTATTTTCCAAGAGGCAGAATTATTTACAATGTAAAAGAAAAAGTATATTATATTTATTATGATAAATGTTTAAAAAATGATATAAAGAATTTGGGTATAATACCACAAAATTCAAAAGTAAAGCTATTAAGGGATTATCACTATCAATGTCATAAATGCAATAGAAACTATGTTATATAAATTTATATGAGCAATATCAAAAAAATATTGCTCTTTTTTGTCAAATATATAAAAAAATAAATCTTACATTTTTGATTTTTGAAGTATTATTATATAAGCAATATGGAGGTTAAAGAAAATGAATGATATATTTGATAAGCCAATTATTGAACAATTATTTGAATTTAGGAGTATTTGTAATTACTTATATTGTAATTTCAATAATTACACAAGTAGTCCCAGTGTTTGCAGCAGATGATCTAATAGCAATAGTCAATAACTTATCAAGTTTTATGTTTGGACTAATTAGAGCAACAGGTATGATTATTCTTGGATTTGGAATAATTCAAATTGGAATGAGTTTAAAATCACACGACCTACACAAAGAGCAAATGGAATAATGACATTAGCAGGTGGAGTTGTAATAACATTTGCAAAAGAAATATTAGCTATAATTACTGGAGGATAAATAAAATATAAGGCAGATTTACTGTAAAGTGATCTGCCCTTAATTTTAAATGATACTTATAACTTTGGGTTTATCGTTAATTGATGCAATATAAGTTTTATAGATAAATCTTAAAAATTGTAGAATAATATAAGAATGTGTGGTATAATATATTAAAAATGAAAGGAGCAATTTAATGATAGATAAAATTAGAGTTTATTTAGATACATCAATAATAAGCTATTTAGATCAAAAAGACACACCTGACAGAATGAATGAAACACAAAAAATATGGGAAATTTTAAAGTCAGATAAATTTCAAGTAATCATATCAGATCTTGTATTTAGAGAAATTGGCGAGTGTGACGATACAAAAAGAAAAACATTGTTATCATATTTAAGTGAATTAGACTACGAAGAATGTAAAGTAAATATAGAAGCTGATGAATTAGCAAGATTGATAATTGATGAGGGAATACTAAAACCCAAAAGCATAGATGATGCAACACATATTGCAGTTGCAATATTGTCAAATGCTAACATGATATTATCTTGGAATTTTAAGCATCTAGTAAATTATAACACCATAAATGGAGTTAGACAAATATGTTTTAAAAAACATATAAATAGAATTATTGATATTTGCTCTCCATACGTTTTATTGGAAAATGAGGAAAATGAAGAAGGAGGAGATAATGATGACTAAACCAGTTATTAAAGATAGCTTTTCAGTAGAGGATATTCATAAAGTAAGAGAATATCATTATGAAATGACAAAGAATTTTTCAACAGAAGAAAGGTTAAAAGAAATAAGGGATAAAGCTGAAAAAGTGAAAAAAGAAATGGTACAGAAAAAGGTTAAAAGAGCAGTAGTTTAATTTATAATAAAAATATATCAAAAAAGTTGTGAGTATTGAAAGAACTTTACATGATACATCTGATTGGATAAATAAATTATAATTTTCAAGACTATCTAAATATAGATAGTTTTTTTAATTGCTAATTTTAATGAAAAAGAACAACATGAACTGGATAGTAGGAAATAACAAAATAGCGGTATATAATTATGTACAGAATCAATTAAAAGAAGATATGATGTCAGATCAATTGACAATAAAAGAATATAGAGATCCTTTTAAGGGTAGTAAGTAGCAAAAGTAATGAGACACGCAAGTGAAATTATTTCAGTAAATGTATATGGTGAAAATGCCGAGATAATAGCGGATTGCTTAGATGAACTAGAGCCATTTATAAAATTAGTTAAGCCTTACAAAAAAAGTAAATCTGAGGACGAATTATTAGACGGCATTGATGAAAAAATTATAGAAGAATTGAGACCAGTTTAGGATAAAATTAAAAAGATACAGGGAAACAAGTTTTTTGAAAAGACCTTGTTTTTTCAAGGAAAAAATGATATTATTATACGGTAAAAAATGATAATTAGTATTATTTAATATCATTTAATAGTGCGAAATAAATTTGTGACCTTGATTCGTCCCCATGCAAAAAGACAACTCTCAGCCACATAAAAATTTCATTTTGGGACGAATTTGAGGACGAATTGTTGGCTGAGTGTAATCGTTTTTAAAAAGTAAATAGGTCACAAGAAAGGGAAAAAATGTTTAAATTAGTATCAAATTATAAACCAACTGGAGATCAACCACAAGCTATAAAAAAATTAGTTGAAGGCTTTAAAAAGGGCAATAAATACCAGACTTTAATGGGTGTTACAGGAAGTGGAAAAACATTTACCATGGCAAATGTTATTGCTGAGGTACAAAAACCAACACTGGTTTTAGCACATAACAAAACCTTAGCTGGACAACTTTATTCGGAGTTCAAGGAGTTCTTCCCTGAGAACGCAGTTGAGTATTTTGTATCTTATTATGATTATTATCAGCCAGAAAGCTATATTGCAGCATCTGATACTTATATTGAAAAAGATGCTTCTATAAATGATGAAATAGACAAACTTCGCAACTCAGCAACTCTTTCATTATTTGAAACAAGAGATGTTATAGTTGTTGCTTCTGTTTCTTGTATATATGGATTAGGAGATCCTATTGATTACCAAGGAATGGTGCTATCTTTAAGACCTGGTATGGAAAAATCAAGAGAAGATATAATGAAAAAATTAGTAGCTATGCAATATGGAAGAAATGAACTTGATTTTAAAAGAGGAACATTTAGAGCAAAAGGGGATATTCTTGAAATTTATCCATCATCTCAAAGTGAATCTGCTGTAAGAATTGAATTTTGGGGAGATGAAATTGAAAAAATTTCAGAAATAAATCCTTTAACAGGAAAATCTATTGGTACAAGAAATCATGTTTTAATCCCACCAGCCTCACAATATGTAACTAGTAGAGATAAAATGGATAGAGCAATTGAAGCAATTGAACAAGAACTTGAAGAGCGTATTAAATATTTTAAAGATAATAACAAACTTATAGAAGCACAGAGAATAGAAGAACGAACAAATTTTGATATTGAAATGATGAGAGAAACTGGTTTTTGCTCCGGAATAGAAAACTATTCAAGGCATATTAGTGGAAGAAAAGCAGGAAGTCCACCATATACATTATTTGATTATTTTCCAAAAGATTTCCTACTTTTAATAGATGAATCTCATGCTACAATCCCTCAAGTAAGAGCTATGTATAATGGAGATAAATCAAGAAAAGATTCCTTAGTAAATTATGGATTTAGGCTTCCATCAGCATATGACAATAGACCTTTAAAATTTGAGGAATTTGAGCAAAGAATAAATCAAGTAATTTTTGTAAGCGCAACACCTGCGGAATATGAAAACGAACATTCTAAAGAAAATGTAGTAGAACAAATTATAAGACCAACAGGACTTTTAGATCCTAAAATAGAAGTAAAACCAGTAACCAATCAAATAGATGATTTACTAGAACAAATACGTATAAGAACAGAAAGAAATGAAAGAGTACTTGTTACAACATTAACTAAAAAAATGGCTGAGGATTTAACAGAATACTTAAAAAGTTTTGATGTAAGAGTTAATTACATGCATTCAGATACAAAATCATTAGAAAGAATGGAGATAATAAGAAACTTAAGACTTGGAGAATTTGATGTTTTAGTTGGAATAAACCTTTTAAGAGAGGGATTAGATATTCCAGAGGTATCTTTAGTTGCAATATTAGATAGCGATAAAGAAGGATTTTTACGTTCAGAACGTTCTCTAATACAAACAATAGGAAGAGCAGCACGTAACACAAATGGAACCGTTATTATGTATGCAGATGAGCTTACTGAATCAATGGAAAAAGCAATATCTGAAACAAACAGGAGACGTAAAATCCAAGAACAATATAATAAAGAGCATGGAATAATACCTAAAACAATTAGTAAATCTATAAGAGATTCGATAAAAGCAGTACAATTAGAAGATATAAAAGTGGAATTTAAAGCTGAAAAAGATGAGGATATAAAAGATGTTATTTCTAGGTTAACAGATGAGATGCTAGAATATGCAAGCAAAATGGAATTTGAAAAAGCAGCAGAAGTTAGAGATAAAATAAAGGAATTAGAACAATTTACCCAAATAAAATAAATCTTGATTTAAACAATAATTAGTATGTATTGTTTAAACCTAAGAATAATTATAAAAATTCTTTAAAGTATTGATTTTAGTAAATTTGTTACCTTTTCAAGCTAAATAAATTTTTGAAAAATTCAAATTTTTGTTGCATTTTATTGAATTTGTGATATAATATATCAACATGTAAACTTATTAAATTAAAACTTATAAATTGAAAGGAAGATTTTAAATGGAATGTAAAGTAGAAAAAACAAAAAATGCAAATGAAGTAGAATTAGAAATTAAAATAGAGGCAGAAAAATTTGAAAATGCTATTAGAAAAATATATTTCAAAAGTGCAAAATATTTTAATATACCAGGATTTAGAAAGGGAAAAGCACCACAAAATATAGTAGAGAAATATTATGGAAAAGAGATATTTTATCAAGATGCATTCAATGATATAGTACCTGAAGAATATGAAAAAGCAATAAGTCAAAACAATTTAGATGTAGTATCAAAACCTAAAATAGATATTGTAACAATGGAAAAAGGACAAGACCTTGTATTTAAGGCAACAGTTCAAACAAAACCAGAAGTAAAACTAGGAAAATATAAAGGTATAGAAATCGAAAAAATAGAGTATAATGTAAAAGATGAAGATATAGACAATGAATTAAGTCATATGCAAGATCAAAATGCAAGAATAATTACAGTAGATGATAGACCTGTAGAAGATGGTGATACTGTAATTATAGATTTTGAAGGATTTGTAGATGGAAAATCTTTTGAAGGTGGAAGGGCTGAAAATCATGAATTGGTTATTGGAAGCCACTCTTTTATAGAGGGATTTGAAGAGCAAATTATTGGAATGAAAGTTAATGAAGAAAGAGCTATTGATGTAACATTCCCAGAAGAATATTTTATGAAAGACCTAGAAGGAAAGCCAGCAGTATTTAAAATAAAATTACATGAAATAAAGAAAAAAGAATTACCAGAATTAGATGATGAATTTGCAAAAGATGTTAGTGAATTTGATACTCTAAAAGAATTAAAACAAAGTATTAAAGAAAAACTTGAAAAACAAAATAAAGATAGAGAAAAATATGAAAAAGAAGAAGCTGTAATAAAAGCAGTTGTAGATGGAATGAAAGTTGATGTTCCATCAGGTATGGTAGAAAATGAAATTGAAACAACGTATGAAAATATGGAACAAAGACTATCATATCAAGGTATAAAAATGGAGCAATATCTAAAAATGATAAATAAAACAAAAGAAGATTGGCAAAAAGAATATGAGCCACAAGCAATAGATAATATAAAATCAAGACTTGCTTTAGAAGCAGTAGTTAAAGCTGAAAAAATAGAAGCAACTGATGAAGAATTAAAAGCAAAAATAGAAGAAATGGCTGAAAATTATGATAAAAAGCCAGAAGAATTGCAAAATAATGAAAATGTAACAAATTATTTAAAAAATGGAATTGTAAGTGAAAAAGCGATTGAATTTTTAGTTAAAAACAGCAAAGAAAAAACAAAATAAATTTAGAAGGTGCTCTTTAGCACCTCTAATTATATTTAAATTAAGGAGGAGTTATATAATTATGTTAGAGAAAAATAGTTTAGTGCCTTATGTAATTGAACAAACAAATAAGGGAGAAAGATCTTACGATATATTTTCAAGATTGTTAAAAGATAGAATTATTTTTTTAGGAGAAGATGTAAATAGTACGACAGCAAGTTTAGTAATTGCACAAATGTTATTTTTGGAATCAGAAGATCCTGATAAAGAAATATTTTTCTATATTAACTCACCTGGAGGAAGTGTAACAGATGGTTTAGCAATAGTAGATACTATGAATTACATAAAATGTCCAGTAGCAACATTTTGTGTTGGTTTAGCAGCAAGCTTTGGTGCAGTCCTTTTAGCAAGTGGAACAAAAGGAAAGAGATTTGCAATGCCAAATGCTGAAATATTAATTCATCAACCTCTAATTGGAGGAGGAGGAATATCAGGTCAAACTACTGATATAAAAATACAAGCTGACCAAATGATTAAAACAAGAGAAAGATTAACAAAAATTTTAGCTGATACAACAGGAAAACCATTAGAAGAAGTAATGAAAGATACAGAAAGAGATCATTATATGACAGCAGAGGAAGCTCTAGACTATGGATTAATAGATGAAATTTTGTATAAAAGGAAATAAAGGAGATTTTTATGCCAAAAAATAATGAAAATATAAAAAATGTATTTTGTTCTTTTTGTGGTAAACCACAAAATAGTGTTAAGAGAATGGTCGCAGGTCCAGGAGTATATATTTGCGATGAATGTATAAACCTTTGTTTATCTATTTTGGAGGATGAAGATGAACTAGAGGATGAAACATATACATTAAATGAAGAAGATGTAATTCCAAGTCCAAAAGAAATAAAACAAGTATTAGATGAATATGTAATAGGACAAGATACGGCAAAAAAAATATTGTCTGTCGCAGTGTATAATCACTATAAAAGAATAAACCATGAAGAAAAAACAAAAGGAAAAAAGGATGAAGTAGAAATTCAAAAAAGTAATGTTTTACTTTTAGGTCCTACAGGAAGTGGAAAAACACTTTTAGCAAGTACACTTGCTAAAATATTAAATGTACCATTTGCAATAGCAGATGCTACTACCCTTACAGAAGCGGGCTATGTTGGAGAAGATGTTGAAAATATTTTATTAAAACTAATCCAAGCAGCAGATGGAGATGTATCAAGAGCAGAAAAAGGTATAATTTATATTGATGAAATAGATAAAATAACAAGAAAATCAGAAAATCCATCAATTACAAGAGATGTTAGTGGTGAGGGAGTACAACAAGCATTACTTAAAATAGTAGAAGGAACAATAGCATCAGTTCCACCACAAGGAGGTAGAAAACACCCTCATCAAGAACTAATACAAATAGATACAACAAATATACTGTTTATTTGTGGAGGTGCTTTTGAAGGATTAGAAAATATAATTAGGGATAGGACAGGAAAGAAAACAATCGGATTTGGCTCTAATTTACAATCTAATACAAAAGTAGATAAATATAAAATATTTGAAGAATTATTACCACAAGATTTATTAAAATTTGGCTTAATACCAGAATTTATAGGAAGATTACCAATATTTGCAACCTTAAAAGAGCTAGATAGAGAAGCTTTGAGAAAAATAGTTGTTGAACCTAAAAATTCATTAGTAAAACAGTACAAAAAACTATTTGAAATAGATGGAGTAGAATTAGAGTTCGAAGATGAAGCTATAAATGCAATTGTGGAAAAAGCAATAGAATTAAAGACAGGAGCTAGGGGACTACGTTCAATTATTGAAGATATTATGACAGATATTAT
The DNA here is from genome assembly GCA_964620415.1 of uncultured Clostridium sp. Classification (GTDB taxonomy): domain Bacteria; phylum Bacillota; class Clostridia; order TANB77; family CAG-508; genus CAG-269. Next base: position 53,766 of record CAZUHD010000001.1, on the reverse strand, counting down.
GTTTGAAATACCATCAGATAATAGAATAGAAAAATGTATTATAACAAAAGAAACAGTTCAAAAATCTAGTAAACCAAAAGTAATACTTAATGAGAAAAAAGTAGCACAAAGAAGTCCAATAAAGAAAATAAAAAATAATGAACAAGCAAGTGCTTAAAAAAACAGTAATTATGTAGAGGAGGAAATAAAATTGAACGGAAAAAGGTTAAAACTACTAACACAAATTCTAGCTATATTAATTATATGCTTAATATCGTTTGTAGGAATATACAAACAAAATCTAAATAAAGTAGAAAATAAAGTAAAATCTTATGATTTAGGAAATGACTTAACAGGTTATAGAGAACTTACACTTAAAGTAAGTGATGCAACAGAAGTTTTAGATTCTGATGGAAAGGTAGTAGGAAATACAGACAGTTATTCAGATAGTGATATAGAATCATATTCATATCAAAAATCTGAAACAAAAATAAATAAAGAAGAAGATTTAAATTTAGATAATTACAAAAAAGTAAAGTCGATTATTGAAGAGAGACTTAAATATTTTGGTGTGGCAGATTATAATATAAGTTTAGATGCAAATACTGGAACTATTTGTTTACAAATTCCAGAAAATTCTACAACAAATCATACAATAAGTAATATTCTACAAGTAGCAAAATTTGAAATTAGAGATTCTGAAGATACTTCTAAAGTATATCTTACAAATGATAGTCTAAAAAATGTTTCAGCAGCTTATAATAATATGACTACTGGAACAGCAGTGTATTTACAATTAGAGTTCAATAAAGATGGACAAAACAAATTAAAAGAATTAACCTCAGGGGAATATGCAACAAAAAAAGAAGAAGAAAACCAAGATACTGAAAATACAACAGACACTGAAAATGCCGCAGAAACTGAAAATACTTCAGAGGGAGAAGCAAATATAACATCAGAAGAAACATCTTCAGATGAGAATAAAGAAGAAAGTGAAAATACTGAAGAGCCTAAGGAAGAACAAAAGAAAATATCTATAGTTATGGATGGAACGGAGTTAATTACATCAAGTTTTGATGAGCCAATAGAAAATGGAGTTATAAGTTTAACTATGGGACAAACATCGACAGATGCAGATGCAATTAATAATACTTTAACTTCTGCATCAACTGTAGCGGCACAGTTAAACACAGGAACATTACCTCTTACATATACTTTTGATGAAAATAGATATATAAAAACAGATATAAGTGAAGATGTAATTTTAAAATGTGTTATCGGAATAGGGGTAGTTGCAGTAATTGCACTTATTGTACTTATGATTAAATACAAATTTAAAGGATTAATTGCTGCTATAGCTTACATTGGATTTATAGCTGTAGACTTGCTTCTTATAAGATACACAAATGTATATATTACGGTAGAAACAATTATTGCAGGGGTTATAGTACTTGCTATTAATTATATATTAGTAGTTGACTTACTAAGAGAAAAAACAGAAAAGACAGAAAGAATAAAGGAATGGGCTTTCAAATTAATGCCAATCTTTTTAATATCAATAGTTTTTGCATTTGTAAGATTTGATAAAATTGCTGAATTTGGTATGTTTATGTTCTGGGGAATACTTTTAAGCACTATTTATAATTATTTGTTAACAAGAAATATGATAGAACAATAGAAAGGAAGAGAAATAATGGAAAAACTAAAAAATGTAAATAGTATCTTATGTATTATAATAGCTATAATAATAATTATTGCAGGCGGAATAGTTTGTTTGGTTAAGGGTTTTAACATAGAACTATTTTATCAAAATAAACAATCTATGGTAATTTCTAATAATACAGGACTAGATAGAACTAAAATAAAAGAAATAGTGAAATCAGTATTAAGTGATAGAAAAGTGGAAGTTAAAGAAGTCGAAAGATTTGGTAATTCTTTAGAAATTATATCTACTTCAATTTCTGAAGATGAAAAGAAAGATATAGTGCAAAAAATAAATGATGAAATTGAAAATGACATTAACTTGAATTATGTAGAAATAAAAAATATTCCAGCTACTAGAATAAGAGATATTTTAAAACCATACATAGTACCTGGTATAATTTCATTTGTAATAGTAATAACATACTTTATAATTATTTATCATAAAATAGGTGTAGCACAAATATTATTAAAAAGTATCTTAATACCTATAATTGCAGAATTAACATATTATGCAATTATTGCAATAACTAGAATCCCATTTGGAAGGATTACAAATGCTATAGCCTTAGGTATATATATAGTTACTATAGGAATTTTGACAGTTGGGTTTCAAAAGGCAAAAGAAAATTTAACTAAAGGAGAGGAATAAATTATGGAAGATCAAGGAGTTATCCTAACACAGGAAGGATATGATAAATTAGAAGAGGAGCTAAATTATTTAAAAACAGTTAAAAGAAGTGAAATAGCTGAAAGAATAAAAACAGCTAGAGGTTTTGGAGATTTATCTGAAAATGCTGAATATGATGAAGCCAAAACTGCTCAATCTGAAAACGAAGAACAAATTGCAGTATTGGAAACTAAAATAAGAAATGCTAAAGTAATAGATGCTAAAGAAATAGATACTAAAACTGTTCAAATAGGAAATGCAGTTAAATTACATGATATTGAATTTGACGAAGATGTAGAATATACAATAGTTGGTTCAACAGAAGTAAATCTTGCAGAAAATAAAATCTCAAATGAATCACCAATGGGAAAGGCTTTACTTGGAAGAAAAAAAGGCGAAACTGTTGATGTGGAAGCACCAGAAGGAGTTATACAATATAAAATATTAGCAATTAAAAAATAAATAAGGTTATATAAATAAAAAAGCTTGCATATATTTTGATAGGTGAAATGTATGCAAGTTTTTTTGATAGAAGAAAATCCAAAACCTAAAACTTTAAAGAAAATTTTAAAAGTAATAGAAATTATAGAAGATAGGATAATTTTAAATTTTACGGTATCGAAATTTAAGTTTAATAGAAAAGTAGCTGTAACACAAAAAATAAAAAAAATCTTAGAATTAAATGAAAGCGATAAAATTATTTTATCAAAAAATTTAAAATGTGATAAAGATTTTGTGAATTTATTGTATAGCAAGGATATAGATATTGTTCAAGGAAAAGTTTTAATGAAATTTTTAATAAATAAAATAGTAGATAAATTATGTATACAAAACAATATAAAAGTAGAAGAAACTGAAGTAGGTATATGTATTAATAATATAAGTGAAGTAAATGTTAAGTTAATAGAAAACTTAGCAATGAGATTTAAAATGGTAAAAATTATAACAAATGATATAAACAATTTTACAAAAATACAAAAAAAGCTATTAGACGAACATGGAATAATGCTTATAGTTACAAATAATAAAAAGAAAGGCTTACTCAATGTTCCTGTAGTTGTAAATATTGATTTTCCAGAAGAAATTATAAATAGATATAACATATATGATAAAAGTATTTTGATAAACTTAGAAGAAAACATCAAAATTAATAAAAAAAGATTTTGTGGAAAAATAGTAAATGATTATAAAATAAAGCTAAAAAAAGGCTCAAAAATAGAACAAGAATTAAGTCAAGATAAGTATAGAAGTTTTGATTTAAAAGATTTAGCAGAAATATATATAATGAACAATCCACAAGAGATAGATAATATTTTAATTCTTAAGTATTTGTACTAAAAGTCTTAAATTATAGGTGGTAAAATTTTCCAAAAAATTGACAAATATAAAAAAATGTATATAATATAAATATAAGTAGTTACAAACAATGTGTGTTATCTAAAATGTTTTAGGATAAACACCACATAGCTCAGCCAAGCCAAATGTGGTGCTTTTTTTATATAGCAGAAAATAAAAAATTAACTTGCGAAAAAATGTTTTGTATGATATAATGCAAAAAAACAAATTAAAATAAAATGATAAGAACAGGAGTGATAATTGGTGCAGAAATTAGAAGATTATAAATCAGGAAGCTATATAAAAGTAAATGATTATAAGGCATTTATTCCAAGTAAAATAAATGATGAATGGATATGGAATGATAGTGAACTTAATAAATTATTATCTGAAGCAAACTTACAACTTGGAACTTTAAATGGCTTTGCTGAACAAATTCCCAATATAGATATTTATATTAAGATGCATGTAAAAGTAGAAGCTAATAAATCAAGCAAAATTGAAGGAACTAAAACTACAATTGATGAAGACTTATTAGAAAAGTTAGATGTTGATCCTGAAAAGAGAGATGATTGGCAAGAAGTTCAAAATTATGTAGAAGCTATGAATTATGGAATAGAAAGAATTAAGGAAATACCAGTATGTACAAGACTTATAAAAGAAATACATGGGATTTTATTAAAGGATGTTAGAGGAAAGTATAAAAATCCTGGAGAATATAGAACTTCACAAAATTGGATAAGTGGGACAAGACCAGATAATGCGGTATATGTACCACCAATACCAAGTGAGATAGGAAATTGTTTAAGTGATTTAGAAAAATTTATAAATAATGAAAAAATTAATGTTCCAGAATTAATAAAAATTGCAATGATCCATTATCAGTTTGAATCAATACATCCATTTTTAGATGGAAATGGAAGAACAGGAAGAATTTTAATTCCAATTTATCTATTAAGTGAGGGAATAATAAACAAGCCATGCTTCTATATATCAGATTATATTGAAAAGAATAAAGATGCTTACTATGATTTCTTAAGTAGAGTAAGAACTAATAATGATATGATTTCATGGATAAAGTTTTTTTTAGAAGCAACAATAGAAACAGCAAAGACAGCAAGAGTAAAGTTTGAAAATGTAATTAAATTCACGAATGAGATGAATAATAAAATTATGGAATTACCAATAAGACCAGACAATTCAAAAAAAGTTATAGATTTACTTTACAATGAACCTAGAGTAAACAGAAACATCATTTCGGAAAAGACAGGAATAAAGATGACAACAATTGATAATATAATAAAAATTTTTGTTAATGAAGGTATTTTAGTTGAAACGACAGGCTTTAAAAGAAATCAAATATATTTATTTGAAAAATATATAAAGTTATTTTAAATGTATAAAAGTACAAGATTTAAAATATAAAAATCTATAAGCCAAAAAATCGAAAAAATTTGGGATATAAAAAAATATATCCCAAAAAAACCAAAAAATTTGGGATATAAAAATTTAAATCACAAAAAATAATGAATTTTTGAATTATAAAAAATTAAAAAATGGAGAAATCAAGAAATAATAACTTCATTTATAGAGATAGGAGTAATCTAAATGGATAAAACCCATGAAAATAATAGTGATCATAAAATTGACATTAACTGGTATCCAGGACATATGGCAAAAACTAAAAAAGAAATAATAGAGGATTTAAAATTAGTAGATATTGTAATTGAAATTTTAGACAGCAGAATACCAATATCTAGCCAAAATCCAGATATTGTAGAGCTTACAAAAAATAAATCAAAAATAATAGTACTAAATAAATGCGATTTAGCAGATAAGGAACAAAACAAGCTATGGGTAAAATATTTTAAAGAACAAGGACAAATTGCAGTTTTAGCGAATTGTTCTACTGGACAAGGCATAAATGAAGTAATATCTGAAATAGAAAAATTAAATATAGAAAAGAAAGATAATGATACTCAAAAAGGAAGAATAGGAAGAAAAATAAAAGCAATTGTACTTGGTATTCCTAATGTAGGCAAATCTTCTTTTATAAATAAAGTATCTAAAAATACAAAAATGGCAGTGGCAAATAAGCCAGGTGTTACAAAAAAGAAACAATGGATGAGAATAAACGATAAAATAGACTTATTAGATACAGCAGGCATTTTATGGCCTAAAATAGATGATGAAAAAGTAGGACTTAATCTTTCTTTTGTAGGTACAATAAAAGATGATATATTACCAATAACAGAAGTAGCTTATGAATTATTGAAGTTTTTATTAAAAAATTATAGAGGAAATATAATAGAAAGATATAAATTAACAGAGGAGTATATAGAAAATACACTTTCAAAAGATGATCCTGAAAATGTAAATATATATGAAATAATGCAAGAAATAGGAAGAAAAAGAGGGTGCATTATGTCTCGGAGGACAAATAGATGATGAAAAAACTTCAAAAATTATAATTGAAGACTTTAGAAGTGGTAAAATGGGAAATATTACCATTGAATTAGTAGAAAGGATGTAATAAGTGAATATAGAAGAATTTATACCAATAAAGAAAAGTGAAGAAGATATAAACCAAATGTCTCCGCTTATATGGGCATATATAGGAGATTGTATATATGAGCTATATATTAGAACATATTTAGTGGATAATACAAAATTAAATCCACATAAATTACATATTGAAACTATTAAATATGTAAAAGCAGGGGCACAAGCTGAAATATTAAAAAACTTATATGATAAATTGTCAGATGATGAAAAAGACATTGTAAGAAGAGCAAGAAATACAAATAATCATCATTTACCTAAAAATTCAAGTGTACATGAATATATGTATGCAACTGCATTTGAAGCATTAATAGGGTATTTATATTTAACAAAAAATTATGATAGAGTAAAACAAATAATCGAAAACTACGTATTAAAAGATAACAAACAATAATTGATTATATAGTAACATTTTTAAGTTTAAAAAATAAAATTATATATATAATAATAATATAGGAGGATTTTCTCATGAAACATAAATTTTTGGTATTAGGTGGGGATTTAAGGAGTATTAGACTTGCAGGAATGCTAGCAGAAGATGGAAATAAAGTTTATTCGTATGCACAGGAGATGTCTGATGAAATATTAGATAATGCACTTATAGAAAGATGTAATTCTTTAAAAGATGGAATTGATAGAGCACAAATTATTATAGCTCCTGTACCATTTTCTAGTAATGGTCAAACAATAAATACACCTTTTTCTGAAGAAAAAATAAAAATAGAGGATTTATTAAAAACACATAAATCAAAAATGTTGATAGCAGGAAGCTTAAATGATGAAATAAAAGAAAACTTGTCTTCAAAATATTTAGATGTAGTAGATATAATGAAGAGAGAAGAACTTGCTATTCTTAATACAATTGCTACAGCAGAAGGTACAATAAAAGTAGCTATAGAAAATACTGACGAAATTCTACAAGGAAGAAGAGTACTGATTTTAGGATTCGGTAGAGTTGCAAAGACAGTTGCTAATAAATTTAGTTTGCTTTCAGCAAATGTTACTTGTAGTGCAAGAAAAGTATCTGATATAGCATGGATAAAAGCATATGGTTATCAGGCTTTAGATATAAATGATATGATATATGATTTAAAAGATTTTGACATAATAATAAATACAGTGCCTGAACAAATTATTGGAGAAAGAGAACTAAAACATATGGATCCAAATGTTTTATTAATAGATTTAGCATCAGCTCCAGGTGGAATAGATAGTAAAACTGCGATAAAAATGGGTCTTAAATTTGTATGGGCTTTAGCATTGCCTCGGAAAAGTTGCACCAAGTTCTTCTGCAAAATTTATTAAGGAAACAATTTACAATGTACTTGATGAAAGGTCTAAAAAAGTCGAATAGCGCGACGAAAAAATGGAAAAAATTTCCAAAAAGGTATGGACAAAATTATAAAAATGTTGTAAAATACAAAATGAAAAAGTTGCAACAAAAAAAATAAAATTATAGGAGGCAAAAGAAAATGGAAATTTTAAAAATTTCAAGTAAATCAAATCCTAATTCGGTAGCAGGAGCTATTGCAGGATTGATTAAAGAGTCACAAAGAGCAGAAATGCAAGCGATTGGTGCAGGAGCTCTAAATCAAGCAGTAAAGGCAGTAGCTATAGCAAGAGGTTTTGTAGCACCAGCTGGAGTAGATTTAGTCTGTATACCAGCATTTGCAGAAGTTGAAGTTGAGGGAGAAGATAGAACTGGAATAAAACTTATTGTGGAATCCAGAAAATAAAATGAGTTAGAGAGATAAAAAGACTATATAGTTACTTTTTAGTAATTATATAGTCTTTTAAAGATTAACAAAGAAACACATCTAAAATTCTATTAAATATTTGCTATACAAAATAGGAAAAATATGGTACAATATAAATAGTATGTAAATTAGGAGGAAAAAGATATGCCAGGATATGTAATACATTTAGCAGTGGGATGCGAATATTTAAGGAAAAATAAAAAAGAAATGTCAAATGATTTTTTAGTAGGAAATATTGCACCAGATCTAGTTTCAGATAAATCTAAAAGCCATTATGGTAAATCTCCTGCATATACTAATTTAAATAACTTTTTGGAAAACAATGAAATAAAGACAGATTATGATTTAGGAATTTTTTTGCACCTTACTACAGATTATTTATTTTACAATAAATATTTAGATAAATTAGAAAAACCTCAAATTTATAAAGATTATGATTGTACAAATAAAGAAATAATTAATAAATACAATGTTAATGTAATTGATGAAGTAAAAGATAAAATATCCTTTAAAGAAGGAACTCCAAAGGTATTTACATTAGAATTAATATATAAGTTAATAGATGAAGTTTCTAGTTTAGATTTAAGAAGAGTAATAGAAGAAATTAAGAAAAATGATATTAAATGGAATACATATAAAAAATTAGTATAAGGGGTGATGTAGTATGAGTGATAGTAACATTTATTATGTAAGGGGTGCTTTCGATAATTTGAGAGCATCTGATTTAAAAGCACTAGATAGAGAAATTCAAATGGCAAAAGTAAGTGGAGCTAAAATTTTTGCAGTAGGAATATATGATGATAATTTATGTGAGGCTATGGGAATGGGTACTCCACTAAAAAAAGCGGATGATAGAATGAAAATTATGGAACAAATTAGAGGAGTAGATTTTACTTTTAAAATAAGTTCTTTAGATAAAAAAATAATAAGAAAAAATTTAGAAGAGAGATATTATAAATATAAAGAAGAAAGCCAAAAGAAAGAAGAACCAAAAGAAAAACCGTATAAATATGGATATGTCCCTGGTACATTTGATTTATTTCATGCAGGTCATGCAGAACATTTAGGAATAGCAGCAAGTCAGTGTGATATATTAATTGTTGGAGTAAAAGCAGATGAATTAGTTAGAAGTCATAAAAAAAGTGATCCAATTATACATGATTATGAAAGAATGGAAATAATAAGACACTTGAAATATGTGCATGATGTATACCTTTATTATACTAGGGATTTACAAGTAGCAGTTGACTGGATAAGGAGCAAATATGGAAATGATGAATTAGCTGTATTTTATGGTTCAGATTTATTAAATGATTTTAAAAATACGAAAATAGAAGGGGTAAAAATTATATATACACCAAGAGAAGAAGCAAATATGAAAGATAGGTCAACATCAGCACTTAAAAGAAGACTTTTAAAACTTGGGGAAAATGGGGAAGGGAAAAGATATAATAGCAATATCCCTTTAACACAAATGTCTTTTTTACTAATAAAAGAAAATGAAAGAGGGAACTCAAATTTACCAGAAGCTCCAACAGGACAAAGTAAAGATGATGGACGTTAAAAATTGTTACAATTTAGTAGGAATAATTATTTTTACTTTCTAGTTACAAAAAATTAAATAAAAATAAAATAAAAATAAAATTATAGTATTTAAAATTAAAAAGAAATGTGATATATATTGTATAAATCACATTTCTTTTAAGTTAGAAAAAGATATGAGAGATATTTTACAAAATAAGATTTTATAATAGACTAAATGAAGGAGAAGTTGAAGATGAAAGTTTTATATTTTGATTGCTCAAGTGGCATAAGTGGTAATATGACTCTTGGAGCTTTATTAGAAATATTAGGAGATGAAGATTTTTTTCTAAATGAAATTAAAAAATTAAATCTTGGTGGATATAAAATAGAAATTTCTAAAAAAGTAAAAAATGGAATAGCAGGAACTTATGTTGATGTTATTTTGGATCATGAGTATCATCATGAACACAGAAATTTACAGATGATCGAAGATATTATTGATAAAAGCTCTGTCGATGATAAAAGCAAAACAATGGCTAAAAGAATTTTTTTAAGAGTTGCAAATGCGGAAGGTAAAGTTCATAATAAACCTTTAAATGAGATACATTTTCATGAGGTAGGTGCAATTGATTCTATTATAGATATTGTCGGAACTGCTATTTTAATAAATAAAATAAAACCTGATAAGATTATTTCTAGCATAGTAAATGATGGACATGGTTTTATAGAATGTGCACATGGTACTATTATTGTTCCTGTTCCAGCAACAAGTGAGATATTTGCTTCTTCAAATGTAATATGTAAACAGATAGATGTTGATACAGAACTTGTAACTCCCACAGGTGCTGCAATAATTGCAGAAATTGCTCAATCTTTTGGAAATATGCCTACTATGAATATTAAAAAGATTGGCTGGGGTGCAGGTTATAAAGATTTAAACTTTCCAAATGTGCTTAAAGTAAGCATGGGAGAAATGGAAAATGAAAAGCAAGATCAAGATGTTGTAGTTATGGAAACAAATATTGATGACTGTAGTGGCGAAATTATTGGCTATACTCAAGAAAAACTGTTTGAAAATGGGGCTTTAGATGTGTTTTATACACCAATATTTATGAAGAAAAATAGACCTGCATATAGACTTTCTGTAGCTTGTAAGAAAGAAGATATTGCTAAATTACAAAATATTATTTTTCGACAAACTACTACAATTGGTATTAGGTATCGATATGAAAGTAGAACAATTTTAAAAAGGGAATTGGATGAAATTGATACAAAATATGGAAAAATAAAAGTGAAAAAAGTAGTTAATGATGGAGAAAATTATATTTATCCTGAATATGAAAGTATTAAGGAAATTGCAGAAAAAAATAATGTACCATTGAAAGAATTATATAAATTATTTTAGGAAAATTAATAAAAAAATTATTTGCTTTTATTATTAAGTAGTAATATAATGTAAAATACAAAAGAAAAAAATAGATTGATGTAGGAGATAAAACATATGACAAATGGAGTAATGATACAATATTTTGAATGGTATATGGAATGTAATCAAAACTTGTGGAATGACATTTCAAAAGAAACAGAAAACTTAGCAAAGTTAGGAATAACTGCTATATGGCTTCCACCTGCATATAAAGGTGCTGGGGGAAAGGACGAAGTAGGATATGGAGTATATGATGTATATGATTTAGGAGAATTTGACCAAAAAGGCACTATAAAAACAAAATATGGCTCTAAAGATGAATATATAAATTGTATACAAACATTAAAGAAAGGAGGAATACAAGTTTATGCAGATATAGTTTTAAATCATAAAATGGGAGCAGATATAGTTCAAACAATACCAGCAACAAAAATAGAATGGGAAAATCATAAACAAGAAGTAGGAGACTTGGAAACAGTAAAAGTTGCAACTAAATATACTTTTCCAGGAAGAAACAATAAATATTCAGACTTTAAATGGAATTGGACTCATTTTGATGGTATTGACTATAACATGGCAAATGGAGAAAAAGCCTTATTTAAGTTTAAAGATAAGGTTTGGGAAAGAAAAGTAGATGATGAATTTGAAAATTACGATTATTTAATGGGAGCAGATTTAGACTTTGGAAACGAAGAAGTAAGAGAAGAATGTCATAAATGGGGGAAGTGGTATTTAGAACTTACAGATGTAGATGGATTTAGATTAGATGCAGTAAAGCATATTTCTGCTAGGTTTTATAAAGAATGGATAAGAGACTTAAGAAATTTAAGTAATAAAGAATTATTTACAGTAGGAGAATATTGGTCAGGAGATGTAAATAAACTGCACAGATACTTAACAGATGTAGAAGGAGAAATTTCATTATTTGATGTACCTTTGCATTATAACTTTTTTTCGGCATCTAAAGATGATAATTATGACTTACGAGAAATATTAAATAAAACTTTATTAAAAGAAAACCCTCTTAAAGCGGTAACATTTGTTGATAATCATGATACTGAAATAGGGCAAGCATTAGAAAGTTACATAAATAACTGGTTTAAAATTCCTGCATATAGTATAATACTTTTGAGAAATGATGGCTATCCATGTGTTTTTTATGGAGATTTATATGGTATACCAAAATTTGAAATTAAACCATTAGAAGAAATAAAAACACTAATAAAACTAAGAAAAGAAGTGGCATATGGAAAACAAAATGATTACTTTGATGATAAAAACTGTATAGGATGGACAAGAGAAGGAGATGAAGAACATATAAATTCAGGAATAGCAGTTATTATTTCAAACTCAGGATATAGAGAAAAAAGGATGTATATTGGTAAAAAATTTACAAATAAAAAATTTATAGATGCAATGTCAAATATAAGAGAAGAAATAGTAATAGATGATGAGGGATTTGGCAATTTTAAAGTAAATGAAAAATCTGTATCTGTATGGATAAGCAAAGAATAAAGAGAAAAGACAGCAAAAATATTTAGACAAGTCTTGAGGGGAGATGCTATGAAAGAAGAAAATGAAAATATTTTAGAAAAATGTTTACCTGAATATTTAGAAGAGGATTTAAAAAACTTAAAAAAAGGAATTAAAGATAAAGTTTCTTATTTAGATTGTTTAATAAATGAATTGCAGGGGTCTATAAATAGTGCTTTTACAGATGGAGATATAACAGAAGAACAATGTGATTATCTATATAAAAAATATGTTAGAATGGAAAAATAATCTAATTTTATATGTACCTTATGAACTGGCTAAGAAGGGAATGATTTTTAAATGGTAGATTTTACAAGATGTAAAATAAATAATTATAAATACTATGGTGGAAAAAATGGTGGAAAAATATGTATAACATATAATAACGAGGATTATATGTTAAAATTTCCAAACATAAATGAAGGAATAACAGAACATATAGTGTGTAATATTTTTAAAACATTAGGTTTGAAAGTACAAGATACAATATTAGGTACATATAACATAAATGGTAATGAAAAAATTGTAGTAGCATGTAAGGATTTTACATCTAAAGGAAATATATTAAAACAATTTGCTGAATTAAAAAATAGTCAAATTGAAACTTCAAAAAATGGTTATGGTACAGAATTAAGTGAAGTAATAGAAACTATAGAAAATCAATTAATATATGATAATAAAAAATTAAAAGAGTTTTTCTGGCAAATGTTTATAGCTGATAGTTTAGTTGGAAATTTCGACAGACATAATGGCAATTGGGGCTTTTTAATAAATGAAGATCTAAAAAAAGTTGAGATTGCTCCTATATATGATTGTGCATCTTGCCTATATCCTCAATTAACAGATGAAATGATAGAAAGCATTATAAATGATGAGGAAGAAATGAAAGCAAGAGTATATATTTTTCCAACATCTAGTTTAAAGATAAACGACAAAAAAATTAATTATTTTGAATATATTAGCAATCTTCAAAATGAAGATTGTAATAAGGCTCTTTTAAAATTATTCCCTCAAATAGATTTAAACAAAATTAACCTAATTATAGATGAAACACCATATATAACAAATATAAGAAAAGAATTTTATAAAAAGATATTAAAGTTAAGATATGAAAATATTTTAGAAATAAATTATAATAAATTAAAAAAGAATTGGAGAAATTGAAGATGAAACAAGACGATGAATACCTAAATCAAATATTAGACAAGGATATGGACATAGAAAAGACATATTATGAATTTCTATTAAATAACTTAAAATATACAACAAAATATGAAACATTGGAACAATGTATTGATACTTCAGATAAATTAATAAGAGAAAACCTAAAAAAATTGTATCAAATATCATGTTCAGATGAAAAAGAGGAAGTAAGTGAACTAGTAAAAAACTATACAGAAAAAAACATAGAAAAAATGCTTAATTTTTTTGATAAAGATGATAAAAAAACATTAAGTAATATGATAAAAATGGATAACATCAATAAAACTAAAAAAAACATAAAATTAATTACAAAGATGTGTAAGTTAGGTCTATGTTTTAAGATAAAAAATAACGAAGATGCCGAATTTTATATTCCACAAGAAATAAAAGAAATTGTGAACAAAACAGTAAAAAATATAGACAAAGAAACACATATTAAAAAAATAAGAAATATTATTAATATGTGTGGAGTTATAAAGGATGATGAACTTTATAAAATATATAGGGAAAATTATGATATAAATATAAATTATAAGGATTTTAATTTTTATGTCAATGGGCTAGAAATAATATTTGGCAATTTTTATAAAAATAAAAATTGTTATGTATATTATTTAATTACAAAAGATAAGGCAGAAAAATTTTTAGAAATACAAAAAGAAAATGAATGTAATTCATTCGACATGAATGATAGAAGTGTAATTGATTTATATAATATGGGAGAACATCCTATTTCACCAATTGGAATGGAACTATTAGAATATGTAAAGAGTTTTGAACCAGATATAGAAGAAAATATGCCTTTACAAATTACAAGAATGATAAGAGAACAATTACAATTTGATGCAAATAAAATTTTAAAAGAAGTGCATGAATATATCCCTATTTTATCTAATTCAAATAAAACTCTTATTATGGAATATATAATAAGAATGTATCACGACACAAGATTATATAAATATAGAGGGTTTAAGCCTTTTGAAATAGGAGCATATTTAACTGATGAAGAAATAGATAAAATAGAAGATAACTTAGAGATAAAATTCAAAGATAGAGATTTTTTAAGACTTGCAGATATATATCCAGATTATCTCAGTGAAAAATATGGAAAAGTAGAAGAAGATGGCACAATTTCATATACTAAAACAATTTATTTTAAGCAATATAATATTAATAAATCTAAAAAGTTTGTTACGTATCTAGCTCAAAAAACTCAAGCAGATTTAGAAAATTTATGTGAAGTATATTGCATGAAAAATAAAATAGAAAGACTATCAAATAGAAAAGAATTATTAATTGAATATATAGAAGAAAATAAAGAAGAAATATTAAAACATAATTTTGCAACATTAGAAGAGAGTGAATTTAGTTTTATAAATGATGTTATAAAACATGAAGGATATATGGAGCTAGTTAAAAAGGATTTAGATAATGATTTTTTTAATTTACTAGATAATTTAATAAAAAAAGGATTTATATTTACAAGAGAAATAGAAAGAAATAAGGAAGAAATTATACAAGTACATATTCCAAAAGATACTTTAAAAATTATTAAAAATTTATTTAACACATATAATACAAAGAAAATATTAGATTTAAGGAATCTTTTGGGAGGAATTGCATATAGTTATGGAGTTATTACAAAAACACAAGCAAGAAAAATAGTTTCAATTGTAAAATCAGATTATTTAAATTATTTTGATGAGTTTGCAGATATAATAAATTACAATGGCAATACGAAATATTGTATGATGTTTACTAATATTGTAGAAGATGAATTATTAAGTATAGAGAATTTAGGTGTTCACTTTATACAACAACTGCTAGAAAAAGAAGGAGAATATAAAATATATACATATAATGACTATATTGAATTAACAAACCTTACTTATGAGAGAAGAACCAGCGCCTATAAAAAGCTTAGAAAATATGTTCAGGAAAACTTTACAAATTATAATGAATTTTTAGATATAGAAGATTTAATAGATAGTTATCATTTTGAGCGACAAAAAAATGAACTAACGGCGAGATTTGATTTAAATAAAAATATAAAAGATCATTTTACAGTAAAAGATCCAAATGAAAACTTAATATATTGTAAATTAATTAATATGATAATAGATGTTTCAGATCAAATGCCTCAGTGGGATTTAAAGGGAAATATTAAGGAAAAAAATATTCCAAAAGAAGAAAAAGAAGAAAGAAAAATTGGAAGGAATGAATTATGTCCATGTGGAAGCGGAAAAAAATATAAAAAATGCTGTGGTAGAAATGCCTAAAATCCTTAAAAATATTGAAACTTCAAAATTTACGTTTTACCATTGTAGGTAAGGCTACATAAAAGTCAGCATTCAAAAGATGTTGGCTTTTTCCATTTCACAATAATTTGTGTAAGAAAAAAGGGGATAACAATGTCAGGATATTAAACAAAATAAGGGAGCAAAAGCATTTAATGATTTTTATTGTGGTGGGAAGAAAGATCAGTATAAAAAAATTTTATATAGTCCTGTGAATTAAATAAAAAACTTTGGACAAAACACATGAATTATAATAAAATAAAAACGAGGAGGAGTATATGGAAATATTAAAAGTAGAAAATTTAAGCAAATATTATGGACAAGATGAAACAAAGGTAAAAGCACTAGATGATATATCATTTTCAGTGGAACAGGGAGAATTTATATCTATTATAGGGGCAAGTGGTTCAGGAAAATCTACATTATTACATATTTTAGGAGGAATTGATAAATCAAGTACTGGAAAAGTATTAGTAGATAATCAAGATATTAGTAATTTATCAGATGAAGATTTAGCAAAATATAGAAGAAGAAAGGTAAGCTTAATATTTCAATTCTATAATTTAATACCAATTTTAAATGTTAGAGAAAATATATTATTACCAAGCCTTTTAGATAATCGTAAAGTGAATGATACAAAACTAGAAGAACTAATAAATATTTTAGGATTAACAGAGAAAAAAGACAAACTTCCTAATCAATTATCTGGTGGAGAACAGCAAAGAGTAGCAATTGCAAGGGCTTTAATAAATGAGGCAAAAATTTTACTTGCAGATGAACCAACTCGGAAACTTGGACAGTAAAAATTCGATAGAAATTGTTAAATTATTAAAGGAATATAACGAAAAATATAAACAAACAATAATACTTGTAACACATAATATGGAGATTGCAAAACAGGCAAAAAGAATTATATCTCTTCAAGATGGAAAAATTATAAAAGATGAGGTGCAATAATATGAATAATATATCCTCTATGGCAATAAAAGAATTAAAAAGTAATAAAAAAATGACCTTGATTATGATAATAGGAATAATTGTTATTACTATATTAATAAATTCTATTTCTACTTTAGCTTTAAGTTATCAAGACTATATAGTTAATTTATCAAGAAATAAGGAAAATTGGGAAATATTTTTTGATAATATAGAATATGACAATCTCGAATATATGGAAAATGATAAAAATGTAAAACAAGTATCAGTCGTACAAGATTTAGGTATATCAGACAATAGTTATAGTAAGGGATTTACAGAATTAATACATATAAAAGCCTATGATAATAGTGCATTAGAAAATTTGAATATAAATTTAAAAAAAGGCAGATTACCACAAACTTCAAATGAAATTATTATAAATGAAGATATGAGCTTTGAAATTGGGGATAGTATAACAGCAACCATTGGAGATAGTGAGCTTACATATACAATAGTAGGACAACTAGAAAATACAGATTTTGATGAATTTAATTATATAGGAAAAATAGCAATAAATGGAGCAATAACCCTATGTGATAAAGCAAATATTAATGATTCAACTATTGTAAGTGCTTCAATAATAAGTAATGATATTTCTGATGTATATAATACAGCTACAAGGATAGAAAATGAGATAAAATCAAACAACCCAAATGCAATTATTGGTATAAGATATAATGAGGAATTGCTTTCTTATGCTTGTGTAGCAAAAGAAGGGTCAGAATTTCAAACAAGCATTATAATAGCTGTTCGGTTTATTGATAGGAATTATAGCTATATCATCGATAGCATTAATATATACTATTTTTAATATATCAATGGGAGAAAAGAAAAAATATATTGCATCTCTTTCTTCGATTGGTGCAACTAGAAAACAAATATTTAAAATTTACTTTATAGAAGGTCTAATAATTACTTGCATTGCTATTCCTTTAGGGTTACTAATAAGTTTTGGAATAGATAAATTGCTAATAAATATTTTTGACAATTTGTTTAAATCAATACAAGGAAATATTTTAAATACAACACTAAAGCCTACAAAAGAGGTTAATTTACAGCTAATTTTTTCAGGCTTTACGGTATGTGCTTCTATTGTGTTAGTAGTAGTCATTGTATTTTTATCAATACTTGCACCTATTATAAATGCAAGTAAAACTACTATAATAGATATGATAAGGCAGACAAAATTTAATAAAATTAGTAAATCATCAAAGAAAACTCCAAAATTAATAACTAAATTGTTTAAAATACAAGGAGAACTAGCATATAAAAATGTAAAAAGAAGTCGTTATAAATTTATTACAATGATAATTTCACTTACAATAAGTATAGTACTATTTATAAGTATAACTGGATATATAGAAAATTTAAGTGTTTATAATCAATATGAAAATTTAGACTATAATTATGAACTATTCTTTTACAGAGAAAATGAAGAAGATTATTCTCAAGAAATATTAGAAACTTTAAATCAATTTGATTTAATTGATTCTATATATGGAAAGATGAACCTAAATCTATTATATTTGTATCCTGATGAAAGTGAAATAAATGATTCATTAAGGACTGCTTCACAAAAAATAGAAGTATCATCAGAAAAAATAAAAGGGAGAAAGGGTCCAATTCGATTGTTGGGTGAGCCTGAGAAATTACTGTGTTATGTAATTACTTTTGATGAGCCATATTATTCAGAATATTTAAAACAAACTGGAATTAATACATCGTTAAATGATGATGAATGTATATTGGTTAATTATTCTAATAAAAAAACAAAATATTATGATGAGTTATATTTGACCAATTATTCCGTAGGTGATACATTGACATTAAATACTAACAGTCAGAGCCCAGAAGATATTGAATATTCAAATCAAATAAGTGCTCAAATGGGAGGAAATGTTTCTCAGAATAAAGAAATAGATTTAAAAATACAATGTGTTACAAATGAGATTCCGAAGGGGGCAAATCAAGGTCTTTTTGGAAATGAATTAAATTTAATTGTAAATCCAGAGACTTTTAGGAAGTTATTTTTTAAAACATTAAATGTGGATATGGATATTAACTATAACTATTATGTGTTTACTTCAAATCCACAAGGCTTAGATCAAATGGTATCTTCATTGAGTCCAAAATATGAAGGATTAACAAGAATACAAAGTAGGAATCATTCTATAGAACAAAAGTCAAAAGCTAATGAGGTACTTATAAAAGAAATATTGCTATATAGTTTCATTTTCTTAATTTGTATATTAAGTATTATAAATGTGTTTAATATAGTGGTGTCTAATATAACATCAAGAAAAATTGAATTAGCTGAGCTAAAAGCAATAGGAATGTCAAAAAAACAGATTAATAAAATGCTTAGACTTGAAGGATTATTTTATGGGACAATCTCGTTAATTATGGGTTTGGGTATTAGTATACCAATTCTATATGTTTTATACACGAGGATGGTAGACACCACGTTATATCCATTTACTATTTCGTTACCAATTTTGATTTCGACAATAATAACAGTATTTGCTATTATATTTATTAGTATATGGTATGCTAAGAAACAAATAAATAGAGAAAATATATCAGATATTATAAAAGAAAAAATATAATAAATTAATATAATTATGATAGTTAAAAATTGTGAAAATGCTAACAAATATTTGCTAGCATTTTCTATTATTAAAGAACATTAAAAAATTAATAAATTTGAATACACAAGAAATATCAAAAAATGTGAATTTAAAAAGTTGTATTATTGACATTACCATAATCATAAACAAGTTAATCCACTATTATATGAAGATGATGAAAAAACTTGCAAAAATCCAAAAGTTTTTTCATAATTTTGAAAAAACTTGACTATAATAAAAAATAAGAGTATAATATAGAGTAGTTGGAGGAAGTCTTATGGAAAAAATAAAAAGAGAAGATTATTTATCTATATTAAGAAACTTCAAAGATCAACAAATTATAAAAGTAATAACAGGAATTAGAAGATGTGGGAAATCTACTTTATTAGAGCTATTTCAAGATTATTTGAAAGAAAATGGAGTAGAAGGCAATCAAATTATATCAATAAATTTTGAAAATGCAGATTATGAAGAATTACAAGATAGAAAAAAGTTATATGAATATTTAAAATCAAAATTGGTAAATGGCAAAAAAACATATATATTTCTGGATGAAGTTCAAAAAGTTGGCGAATTTGAAAAAACTGTAGATAGCCTTTTTATTAATAAAGATGTAGATTTGTATATAACTGGTTCAAATGCTTGGCTTTTATCATCAGAACTTGCAACATTACTTACAGGAAGATATATAGAAATTAAAATGTTACCATTATCATTTAAAGAATATTTGTCAGCATTTGAAGATAAAACAGATTTATCAAGAAAATTTAGAGATTACCTACAATATAGTTCATTTCCACAAGCTGTAGAGTTATTTAAAATAAATCCAGAAAATATAAATTTGTTTTTAGATGGAATATATAATACAATTCTATTTAAAGATGTGATGCAGCAAAAAGGAATAACAGATAAGAATACCTTAGAAAGAGTAACTAAATATTTATATGATAACATAGGAAATAGAACTAGTATGAAAAATATAAGCGATAATATTGAAGGGTTAGAAAAAAATAGTTCATATAATACAGTTTCGACCTATGTTCAAGCACTCATAGACAGTTATATTGTATATAAAGCAAACAGATATGATATAAAAGGAAGAGAATTTTTAAAGACACAAGAAAAATATTATGCAGTGGATATAGGACTTAGGTATTATATGCTAGGTCAAGGTTCTGGTAAAGATATGGGACATATATTAGAAAATGTAGTTTATCTTGAATTATTAAGACGTGGGTATGAAGTTTATATTGGAAAATATGAAGATTTAGAAGTTGATTTTGTAGCAAAAAATTCAGAAAATACAATTTATTATCAAGTAGCATTGACCACAAGAGAATCTACTGATGGAAATAATAGTATACTAGAAAGAGAATTAGCACCATTAAAGAAGATAAGCGATAATTATCCTAAATATATATTAACACTAGATGATGACCTAAATGCTGATTTTGAAGGAATAAAGAAGATAAATGTATTAGACTGGTTATTAGGAAAAAACAAATAAGTAAGTATTAATTAAAGGTAGATATATTTACAAAGTGTTATTACAAGCGATATGTATAAAGAAGATAGCTCAATGATATATTTTTATGACAATTACACAATTATAAAACGAGATTTTTTAAATGATGATTAGAATACTAGAAAAAATTAAATGATGTAGAAAGGTAAGTAGTTATGAAGAAAAAAGTTATAATATTAATAATTGTTATAGTTGCACTCATTTTGCTTTTACCTATACCAATGCACTTAAAAGATGGTGGTAGTGTGGAATATAAAGCTTTATTATACACAATAACAAAATACCACAAGTTAGCACCAGTAGAAGAAGGAACAGATATAAAATATATTGATGGTGTAGGAATAAAAATACTTGGTAAAGAAATATATAATAATACGAATGAAAGTGATACAAAACAAAATCAAAGTAATTCTAAACGGAATAACAACAGCTTTAACATTAGAAGATGAAATTCAAAATAATACAATATGGTGTGGTACTTTTCAATTAATATGGAATGATTTAAAAAATGATTTAGCAAAACAAGATATTGTATTTAATCCTCAATTAAAAGTAGTAGAAAATCTAAATAAAGAAACATTTAAAACGACTGACATTTCAGACAAATATTATTATAAAAAAGTGGGAACGCCAAGTATTGCTTTAAAAGAAGAAATAGAAAAAGCTATAAAAGATAAGTTTAATGAAACAAGTGATATTTTAGATGACTTCGATTGGGAAAATAGAGATCCAAAAGATTATTTCTTATATGCAATGCTAAAAAAAGAATTTCAATTTGAAAAAGCTTTTGAAGAACTAGAGAATGGAAAATTTGGAGAATATGAAAATGTAAAATATTTTGGAATAAAAGAAGAATCAGAAGAATTAAAAAATCAAGTTAATGTTCTTTATTATAATTCAAAAGATGACTTTGGAGTAAAATTAAAAACAAAACAAGAAGATGAAGTAATATTATGTAAGAATCCAAAAGGAAATACATTTAAAGAAATTTATGAAGATATATTAAGGCAAGAAGAAAAATACAAAGGAGATAAAAATATTCAAGAAGGTGAAATACTAAAAGTTCCAAACATAAAAATAAAAGAAAAAAATGAATTTTCAGAGATAGAGTATAAGGACTTTTCATTTTCAAATGGAGATATTTATAAAATAGAAAAAGCAATTCAAACAATAGAATTTGAATTAGATAGGACAGGAGGAAAGATTAAAAGTGAAGCAGGAATGATGGTACAATATGAATCAGAAATGATGGTTGATGAAATTAGGGATTTTTCAATAGATAACACATTTGCAATCTTTTTAAAAGAAAAAGGAAAAGATAGACCATATTTTGCAGGAAAAATAGATGATATAACTAAATTTCAATAATTAATTATAAAAGCAATACAAAATATAAATGAATATGATAAGGCTAGAGCAAAAATCTAGCCTATTTTTAATTTGAAAAATGTGTTATAATGTAAAATGCAACCGAAAATTGACAAAAAACAACCAAAAATTGGTAGTATGCAACTGGTAGAACCTATATAATTTTATGCAAGAAAGGAGGAATTTTAAATGTTATTATCAGATAATTTAAAAATTATCAGAAAAGAAAACAATTTATCACAAGAGCAACTTGCAGAAAAATTGGGTGTGTCAAGGCAGGCTGTTTCAAAATGGGAATCAGGACAGAGTTATCCAGAAATGGATAAAGTGTTATTATTATGTAAGCTTTTCAATTACAATATTGATGAATTAATGAACGAAAATATTAAAGAAATCAGTGAAACAAAACAATCAAAAATAAACATTAATAAGTATATTGATGATTTTTTTGGATTTATTACTAAAACAGTTGATATGTTCTCTAATATGAAATTTAGACAAAAATTAAAATGCTTTATGGAACAGATTTTTATAATTATTTTTCTTGTTTGTTTATTTGCAATAATAGGAAATATAGGATCTGTTGTATTATCAGGATTAATTGGAAGGCTACCTAATACTATATATTATACTATATTGGATATTTTAAAATCTATCTATATTGTATTAGCTTTAGTAGTAGTAAGTATAATTTTATTACATATTTTTAAAGTACGATATTTAGACTATTATGAGATAGTCAAAGAAAATGATATAGATTCAGATGAAAATGGAGAAACAGTTATAGAAAAATCAAATTCTAAAGGAGAAAAAAGAAAACTATTTGTAAGAAAAGAAAAGCAAAAAATTATTATAAGAGATCCAGAACATTCACAATCTAAATTCTTAACTGGAATAATGAAGATTGTGTTAATATGTATAAAAATAATAACGGCATTATTGGGAATAGGTTTTGCTTTGTCATTTATAGTGTTAGTAGCATTATTAGTGCTAAGTTTTTTATTTGTAAAAACAGGAATATTGTTTGTAGGTGCATTACTTGGAATAATTTCTGCTTTAATAATCAATTTTGTAATATTACAAATCTTATATAACTTTATTGCAGGGAAAAAGAACTATAAAACACGAATTGCAATACTATTAATAAGTTCTTTAATATTAGCAGGACTAGGTATAGGAATGATGCTTATTGGTGCTACCCAATTTAATATTATAGAAGAAAATAACTTAGAAGCAGAAGATACATATAATGTTCAAATGACAGATAATTTATCAATTGATATTCCAGGACAATATATTGAATATATTGAAAATGATTCAAATGATGTAAAAATAGTCGTAAATCATTCAAAATGCTATACAACAAGTCTAGGAAATCAAAATGAGATTATATATATCTTTATACAAACAAACAATAATGAGTTTATGAATATGATTCGTGATTTTATTAAAAATATAAACAATAAGGAAATAAAGAATTATAGCCACGATATTAAAATAAAAGTTTATTCTTCAAAAATTAATATAGAAAAAATGAAGCAAAACAGACAAAAAATTTTTAAATACTGAAAATGAAATTAATAATAATTATGAATACTAAATAAGTAAAATGGTGAGAAGAAGTCTAATCTTTTTCCAAGATAAAGACATGAAATTATTTTTTATAGCTTGAATTTCTGTATCATTTGATACTACTACATTTATAGGCTAAAAATTTTTTCATGTCTTTATTGGTGTAAATTCATTTATTTTTATTGATTATTTTTGATTAATCATATATAATATTTTTGAAATGTAAAAAATATAAAAAAATGCTATGGAGATTATAAAATGGAATGGAAAAACGTAACAAATTATTTTTCAGAAGAACGAAGACATTACAAAAATACATATTTGGAGATAGATTATGTTGCAGATGATAAAATTGAAGTGAGTTTATTTTCATCTAAAGATGATTTATATGAGATATATGTAAATTTTGGCATAATGTTTGGTATAGTATATGTGGAAGAAAAAGATGCTTATGAAACATATTATGAAATTAAAGATAAAATTGAAGAGGAATATATTAAAAACAAAGAGCCATCAGATGAATTTATCAATGAATTTGGTGAAAAATATAAAATATGTTTACCAAATGATTTATTTTTTGATTTGGACAAGTTGTTTGATATGTTTTTTAAATAATATACAAAAATATATTGGAAAAATAGATTTATGTCTTTTACTTTTTTAAAATAGAGGTATAATAATATATAAATAAATTAAATGGAGATGATTATTTATGTCTAATGCTAAAGACGAGATTGATGTAGCCGAATTATATGGCAAACAATGTATATTAACTAAAGATGAATTTATTAAAACTTATAATATATCAGAAAAAGGACTCAGTTCTAAGGAAGCTCAAATAAATTTACAAAAATATGGAAATAATGAAATAACACAAGCTAAACCTAAAAAATGGTATCATTATTTTCGCGAAAGTCTTTTTTCACCTTTCAATTGTATTTTACTTGGAATTGTTTTTATTTTGTTTTATACAGATGTATATTTGGCGGAAGTACCAAGTTATGCAAATATTATAGTAATAGCAATATTAGTAACAGCAAGTACATTGCTAGACTTTGTTGAAGAATACCGCTCTAATAAGGCTGCGGAAAAGTTAAAAGAATTAGTTGCAACAACTGCTACAGTAATAAGAGATGGAAAAGAAATGCAGATACCTATAAAACAAGTTTGCTTAGGTGATATTGTATTACTTTCAGCAGGTAGTATGATACCAGCAGATTTAAGAATTATTGAATCTAAAGACTTATATGTAGGGCAATCTGCTTTAACTGGAGAATCAGACACCGTAAAAAAGACAAGTGAATCAAATTTTTCAATAAAAGAAATAGATAATATTGCAGACTTAGATACAATATGTTTTATGGGAACTAATGTTACATCAGGAAGTGCAAAGGGTGTAGTTATTAAAACAGCAGATGATACTTACTTTGGAAAGGTTGCTCATACACTTTCTCAAGGAAAACCAAAATCAGCTTTTCAAGAGAGTATTGAAAAGATAAGTAAATTATTAATACATTTTATGCTTATAATTATTCCAATTGTATTTATACTAAATGCGTGGAAACATGATGCAATAATTGCTTTTACATTCGCAGTTGCAATAGCTATATGTATTACACCTTTATTATTACCAGTAATTTTATCTTCAAGTTTATCAAAAGGTGCTATTAAAATGTCAAAGAAGAAAACTATTGTAAAAAAGCTTGATTCTATTGAAAACTTTGGAGCAATGAATATCCTTTGTACTGATAAAACAGGAACTCTTACTCAAGATAAAATTGTCCTTGAAAAATATTTAGATATAAAAGGTGAAGAAGATATACGTATTTTGAAACATGCGTTTTTAAATTCTTATTTCCAAACTGGGCTAAGAGGAAATATTGATGAAGCAGTTATTGCAAGAGGAGAAGAAAATGGACTTGGAGATTTGAAAACAGTATATAAAAAAATAGATGAAATTCCTTTTGACTTTACACGTAGGCGTTTATCTGTTGTTTTAGATGATGGAAATAAAAAACAAATGATTACTAAGGGTGCAGTGGAAGAAATTTTAGATATTTGTACATTAGTGGATTATAAAGGTGAAGTTAGTCCTATAACAAAAGAAATAAAAAGAAATATACTAGATATTAGTAAAAAATTAAATGAAGATGGATTAAGAGTTGTAGCAGTTTGTCAAAAAAATGACATTGCAAATATTGAAAGCTTTGATGTATCAAATGAATGTAATATGGTATTAATGGGATTTATAGGATTTTTAGATCCACCTAAAGAGAGTGCAAAAGAATCTATTGAACGTCTTAACAAAGCTGGTATTCGTGTTATTGTTTTAACAGGAGATAATGTAGAGATTACAAGATGTATATGTAATAAAGTAGGTATAAATTCAGAAAGAATTGTTGTAGGAAGTCAAGTTGACAGATTATCTGATATTGCACTTAAAAGACATTTAAAATCAACTAATATTTTTGCAAAACTTTCTCCTATACAAAAAGCAAGAATAGTACGTATTTTAAAAGAAATGGGAAATACTGTTGGCTATATGGGAGATGGTATTAATGATAGTCCTTCTCTTATGAATTCTGATGTCGGAGTTTCTGTCGATACAGCAGTTGACATTGCCAAAGAATCTGCTGATATAATTTTATTAGAAAAAGATTTAAATGTATTATTAGATGGAGTAACAGAAGGAAGAAAAACCTTTGTTAATTTGATGAAATATATAAAAATGGCTACAAGTTTTAACTTTGGAGAGGTGCTTTCTGTAATGATTGCAAGTGTACTTTTACCATTTTTACCAGAAACACCAATTCAATTATTAGTGGAAGGCTTGTTATATGATTTTGGACAAATGACATTACCTTTTGATAATGTAGATAAAGAAGCCATACGAAAACCTAAAAGATTTAGTATTAAAAGCTTAAAAAAGTTCATGTTTTTCATGGGACCATTGAGTTCATGTTTTGACATTATAGTATTTGCTTATGTTTGGTTTGCTTTAAACATTAGAGAAGCAGCTATGTTCCAAAGTATTTGGTTTACTTATAGCATTATATCTAACTTACTTGGAATGTTTGTAATTAGAACAGCTAAAAATCCAATTAAAAATAGCAAAGCAAGTAAACCAGTATATTTTTCGTCTATTTTAATTATTATAGTATCAATTCTAATACCATATACTGTTTTGGGTAAAGCCATAAATCTTGTACCTATTGGAGCTAGTATTATTGTTATGTTATTTGTAATTTCACTAATTTATTGTGTTGTAGCATCTTTTGCTAAGAAAATATATATTAAAAAATATGGTGAATGGATTTAATATAGACAAAATGATAAATGTAACCTATTTGTTTTCTATAGAAAAATAAATAGGTTACATAAAAATGATATATAAATAAAAAGTTTAATTAATGATATAAAGGTGGAAAAAATGGAAGATATAGACAAAAAACAAAAATATGAAAATTTAAAAAGATTTTTTAAAGCAGATTCAAAAATGAAAGAAACACTTATTAGAATTGCACCTGAAAGCCCAGACGATTATAGCGAAGAAAGTAGAATGAAATATACAGATAAATTATTAGATGAATTAAAGGGTTTTGAAATCCAATTTTTACAAATAAGCAAAGACATGGGCTTTGGAGATGAAACCCAGAATGCTTTAAAAGAAAAATTTAGTGAACTCCAAAAAAAGTTTTTAATATCTAAATATGATAGTGGAGTAGGAACTAATTTATATAAAGATAACTTTTCTAATATGAATGAAGATTTAGTTGAAGAAATTAAAGATACTTTTGTTGGATATACATCTTTAGATACAGCTAAATTAACAGAGTTTATAAAACAGGCTAGTAGTGTAAATGAATTACTACATATTTTCCATTCTTATATAATAAATAATGAGCAAATAATGCAATCAATGCCTTTAATTGACTCAAAAATAAATAATATGAAATATCCAATAAATTGGTATGGAGAAGAAACCGAGCTTTCTAGGACTTTGTTTAAAAAATTTCCTATGGAAATGGATGTTGGAACTACTGATATAATTTCAAAGGAAAATAAAATCCTGATGATGGTTAGAGATAGAGGACATGCATTAACTATTGATATAGATGAAATAGGTGAAGATACTATAATTAAGTATTTTATACCTAAGTTATGTAATATAGAAATGATTAAAAAATTACCAGGAGTAAATAAAATCAGTGAAACAACAGCAACTGGAGTATTCGACGTACCAAAGGATAAAATGTGTGAGACACTATTAAGTTTTATAGAAAAAGTTCCTATGGATTCTGATATGCCAATATTTAGTATGGAAGAAATAAAAGAGACTGTAAAAGAAGAAGGACCAAAGGGAAGAAAAATTAGCAATATAAAAAGAACTATAGATAAGGTGAAAGAAGCATTTAGAAAATTGATACAAAAATTTTCAAAAGACAAAGGGGAAGAAGGAAATGATAACTCAAGTAGAGATGTGTGATGTAGCAAAAGAAATTATTGAACTATTAAAGTATTTGGATTCTAAGTTTACTTCTAAAATTCCAGAAGATGTAATTAGCAAATTTAAAGAATTAGCGACTAATTCAAGCTTAGAGGTAAAAATAGATATAGATAAAAAACTTGCAAGTCAGCAAATATCTAATGAAGCAAAAGATATAATATCTATTTTATATTATAAATATATTGCTACAGAAGAAGAAAAGAAAGAACTCATTAATATTTGGAAAAGTAATGATGAATTATACAAAAAAGCAATGCAAGAAAAATATAATACGGAAAACCTATTTAAAGATAAGAATACAAATAGTGTTAGTATTCGGAGAAGGTAAAAGTTTGCCTATTATAGTTAAAAAAGAAACTATATTTGATAAAATAAAAGCATTTTTTAAAAAAATATTTTTAAGAAGATAAAATAAATGCAGGGATTTCAGCTGAAGTTTACTGCATTTTTTTGATTTTTATAAAAAAATATGGTAAAATACAAATAGTTATGTTTAAAAATTATAATAAAAAATTATTAAATGAGGCAGGGAAAAACTTATGAAAGAAAATGAGACAATTGGAGAATTAACTGCAAAAATTGAAAGAGCTTCAACTGATTTTGAAAAAACTAATACTGAACTAAAAAGAAAATATTTAATCTGGAATATAGAAGCTTTTAATATAATTGCAAGTAAAATAGATATAAGTAGAGGTTCATTTGGAACAGGTTATCCATTTTACGCTTTAGATGAGAATTTAGAAGGAAAGTTACCTATTATAGAGGAACAAATAAGATATAATAGAAAATTAGTTAAAGATGGAATACCAGTCCAAAAATCAATATGGCTATGTGAGTCTTGCTTAAAGAAAAATTATTCCGAAATGCCAGATTTAAAAAAAGTTTGTAAACCATGTCCTAATATGTTAGATAAATTAAAGCCTAGAAAAATTATAAATAGATTACCAGATCTTGATATGTGGCTTGTATGCGAAGATGGAACTTTAGAAAGAGCACAAGAATTGCTAGGAAGCTTACTTGAAATGCAGCATATTCATACAACTGATGTAAATCCAATTACTTCATTTGATGATGTTATACAAATTTCGGCTATGATAAAAAATGGACAAACGCCTGATATATTCTTACCAATTGATGCACATATTATAGAATATTCAAATTTATTACAATTAATAGAACAAATACCACTAACAATAAAAGATGCAAGAAAAAATAAAATGGTACCATATTTACCAATTCATCCAAAATCATATAGAAAAATGTGGCAATATGATGATGAAGCATATAATTTTGTTTTTGATTTCCTTTTTTCTTTTACACCATTTAATTTTCCAAAAGAATTACAAGAAAATGTAGACAAAAGTAGACTAGAAGTTGCAAAAACTTATAAACCTGAGGAATTATTTTCAATTCTTATGGAAGCTGCAACTCCATCTGTTTTTAGAAGATTGCAAACAAAAGAATTAGAAAATTTATTTTTAGAAAAAATGAAAAAATGGAGATTGATAAATTGTAAAGGAAATATAGCTCAAGGTGAAGATGGTGAACTAGAATTATAAAAAAGGATGGAATAGAATATGAAAATTGATTTACATATACATACTACAATGTCAGATGGTAAATTAACTCCAAAACAAGTTATAGATGAAGCCTATAAAAATGGAGTTTCTGTTATTGCAATTACAGATCATGATACAATAGATGCTTATAATTATGAGCTATTTGATTATGCAAAAAGCAAAGATATAAAACTTATTAATGGTGTAGAAATATCAACTACAAATAATAAGATTGGGATACATGTTTTAGGATATAATTTTGATTTAAATGATATTAATTTTAAACAAGAATTATATAAAATAAGAAATTCAAGACATGAGTATTTATATAAAGTAGCTAATAAATTAAATCAATTAGGATATTATGTGAACACAGATACTTTAGATAAAATTGAATCTGTTACTAAAGCTCATATTGCATTAGATATTATAAATAATGAAAAAAATAAAGAATTATTGATAAAAAACTTTAAATCTATTCCAAATAAGGGTGAATTTATAGAAACAATTATGAATGAAAATTGTCCTGCTTTTGTGAGAAAAAATACCGTAACTCCGATTGATGCAGCAAATATAATAAGAAAAGCTAATGGCAAAGTGGTGCTTGCTCATCCTATAGCTTATGTACATGAAGATAAACTTACAGATAAAGATATTTTAGACATAGTAAATGATATGAAGCCTGATGGGATAGAAGCTAATTATATATATGTAGATAGAAATAATAACAAAATAGATGAAAGTGAAAAATGGAATAATTTTGCAAAGGAAAATAATTTATTTGTGACAGCTGGCTCTGATTTCCATAATAAAGATGGAATACATCCTGAAATAGGAGATATTATTTTAGAGGACAAAACTATAGAAGAAATTATAAATAATTTATAGCATGAAAAATTCTATTTGTTCCTGCATAAAAACTAGACTTTATGGAGATTTTATGCTATAATTTTTAACTAGAGTAAACTGATTAGTCGCTGGCAAAATCCGAAAGGATTTGCGAGAGGAAAGTCCGGGCTCCATAGAGCAAAGATGCTAGATAACGTCTAGTGAGGGTAACCTTAAGGAAAGTGCAACAGAAAATAACCGCCATTTTTAATGGTAAGGGTGAAAAGGCGAGGTAAGAGCTCACCGCCATTATGGTGACATAATGGGTCAGTGTAAACCCCATTTGGAGCAACACCTAAAATGGATATATAACACCTGCTCGGTGGTCCAAACTTGTGTGGCTTGAGCTATATAGCAATATATAGCCTAGATAAATGACTGATTTAAATGACAGAACCCGGCTTATAGGTTTACTTTTTTTGTATTAATTTCAAAAAATTGGAAAAACTAATATTAAAACAACTATAATGTGGTGATGATATTGGTTTTTTTATATATAATTTTAGTAATTTTATTTTTGATCATTTGTCTTACTTTATTTTCAACGATAGAAATACATATACAAAATATAAAATACTTTAGTGATAATATTAAAAATGAAAAATTTAATAAGGATTATAATATAAATCTAAAATTAAAGCTTTTTGATAAATTAACTTATTTGAAATTGAATTTTAAAAAAAATAATAAGAAAAAGAATATAAAAAAAGTTTTAAATGTAAATAAATTAAAAGAAAATTTTAAAAAAAATAGAAAAAGTTTAGACATTGGAATTTTTAAATTAACAAAATATTTTAAAATTAAGAAATTAAATTTAAAAGTACAAATAGGATTAGAAGATGCAGCATTGAATGCTATAACAGTAGGTATAGCTTCTACCGCTATAGCAGTTATATTAAGAAATTTTGTAGAAAAAGAGAGCAAAATATATTGGAAAATACTGCCAATATATGGACGTAATAGTTTAAAAATAAATGTTGATGCAATTATTGGAATAAAACTAAAAGACTTATTACTAAGAAAAGAAATATTTAATAAAAAGAGGAAAAAAATAGATAAAAAATCAATTCCTAAGAACAGAACTATCAATTTGAAAAACAGAACTAAAAATGCTCAATAATTTAAAATTTACTTGGGAGAAAGCACAACTTTTTTATTAAGTTTCTTTAGTAGACGAAAATGGATATAAAAACAATGTATATTTCTCCCAATTTTAGTACATATTAAAGATAAAAGAAAGGGAGGAAAGATATATGTCAGAACATCCAATTGAAGGACTTATGACTACTGCAATGAATAGTATAAAAGACATGGTAGATGTAAATACAATTATAGGTGATCCTATAGAGGCATCTAATAATACTGTTATTATTCCTATTTCTAAAGTGTCTTTTGGATTTGCAGCAGGGGGTAGTGAGTTTAAAGGAGAAACAATAGACGAATATAGTAAACAAGATGAAGATGAACAAATACAATACAGGCTTCCATTTGGAGGAGGTGCAGGAGCTCGGAGTTTCTATTAATCCTACAGCTTTTTTAGTTGTACAGCCTAATTTAGTAAAACTTTTACCTGTAAAACATACAAGTACTATTGATAAAATTTTAGATTATGTACCAGATATAATAGAAAAAGCAAATGTAACTATGGATAAATGTATAGAAAATAAAAAAGATTTAGGTGAAAAAATTGTAAACACTATGAAAAAAAGATGTGAAAAACATGAAAAAAATGAAAATAAAGAAGAAAATCAAGATGATGATTCAGGAAATGTTGAAAAGAAAATTGAAATTAAATTAGAAAAAGAAGATGAAGAAAAAGATGAAAATGAGCAAGAATAAACTATTCTTGCTCATAATATATGCAATTTGATTTTGGTGATGAATTTAAATCTGATACACTTATTTCTTCATAGGTACATTCTCCATTTTTTTGATATTTACAATTTTCTGTGCAGAATATCATTTTATAAACCTCCATTTATTTGTTATTATTTGTAGAGAAGAGTAAATTATGCAAATATTTTTTTATTTTTTGTAATATTCACATAGATAACTTATAGGGCATTTTTCACATAATGGTTTTTGAGATTTACAAATATTCCTTCCATGCCAAATAAATAAATGATTTACATCTTTGTAGTCTTTTGGATCTATTTGTTTTAATAAATCTTTTTCTATTTTACTAGGCTTTTTTTCAGAAGACAATCCTAGTCTGTTAGATATACGCTTACAGTGAGTATCTACAGCTATTCCGTTTAGCTATTCCAAAAGCTTCTAACATAATAACATTTGCACTTTTTCTACCAACTCCAGCAAGTGACATTAAACTTTCCATATCTTTTGGAACTTCACCATTAAAATCTTCTAAAATTTGGTTAGCGCATTTTTTTATATTTGCTGCTTTATTTTTATAAAATCCACATGGACGTATTATGTTTTCAAGTTCAGTTATATCTATATTAGCATAATCTTCAATCTTTTTACATCTTTTAAAAAGTAAAGGTGATATTTTATTTACTCTTTCATCTGTACATTGAGCAGAAAGAGAAACTGCTACTACCATCTCAAATGCGTTTGTAAAATCCAAGCTACATTTTGCATCTGGATATGTTTTTTTTAATATATTTATTAATTCTTTTACTTTAGTTTTTGTCATATAATTTGTTCCTTTCATAAACTAATTATATATATATTAATCCAATTTGTCAAAAGGTAACAAAAAACTACAAAATACATATACTATATTAAAAAGAGATTGGAAGTAAAGGAGAGGAATTTATGAAAGGCTTTTTGAAAAAAACACTTGCTGTATGTTTTATAGGATTAGGTCTGGGAATATTGCTAGTATTATTACTTCCAACAACAGGATGGTTAATTCTAATAGGTTTAGCATTAATTGCAATGGGCTTTGCCTGGTTAGCTTGTTAAAAGGGAGGTACATAAAATGACAATAGTTGTAAAAAAAGTCCCCAAAGCTCTAAGGGGAATAGTTAAAATCTTATTTGGAATAAAAGACTAAGAAAATAAAGTACATTTATGTGTATTAAATGATTATAATACCTAAATGTACTTTATTTAATTTTTTCTATTATAGGTATTGAGAAAATTAAAAATATATGTTATAAATAAAAAAGTGAGAAAGGAGATAAATTATGGAAGAAGTAACTGTTAATTATCATAGCAGTATAAAAATAAACAATACAAAAATAATTTATATTGATCCATATAAGATTAAAGATAGTGTGAATGATGCTGATATAATACTTATTACACATAGTCATTTTGATCATTTTTCAGAAGAAGATATATTAAAAGTTAAAAACAATAGCACATTAATTTTTGTAACTAAGGATTTATATCAAAAAACTTTAGATTTAGGTTTTGAGGAAACTAATATAACTGTAGTAAATCCAAATAAATCTTATGAAATAGATGAAAATATTTCATTTGATACAATTCCTGCATATAATACAAATAAACAATTTCACCAAAAAGAATATGAATGGGTTGGATATATAATAAATATAAATGATAAAATATATTATATAGCAGGAGATACAGACATAACTGATGAAAACAAGAAAGTTAAATGTGATATAGCATTTATACCAATTGGTGGTACTTATACAATGAATTATAAAGAAGCCGCAGAGCTTGTAAATATAATCAAACCTAAAACTGTAATACCAGTACATTATAATGCTATTGTAGGTACGAAAAAGGATGAAGAGGGATTTAAAAAATTATTAGATAATAATATTGTTTGTAAAATATTGCTATAAAAACACAATAACAGGGTAATATAATAAATATCCTGTTATTGTGCTTTTTATGGCAAAAACCTATTAAAAATCAATAAAAGGCAAAAAAATGAATAGAAAAAGGATAAGAAAATTCATTTACTACGTTACTTATAAATCCTTGACAAATAACCATTTGAGCTATATAATTTGAACAGAAATTAGGGGAAGTTTAATTATGGAAAAAA
>CAZUHD010000001.1:0-18667 GCA_964620415.1 uncultured Clostridium sp. | reverse complement strand
CATTTGAGCTATATAATTTGAACAGAAATTAGGGGAAGTTTAATTATGGAAAAAATAAAGATATTGCTATTTAGTTATACAAAAGTAAATTTAGGAGATAACTTATATATTTATATGTTACTAGAAAGGTATCCTAATATTGATTTTTATATACATGTTCTTGAAGAAGACTATAAAAAAATATATAAAAATTTTAATAATATATATTACTTGGAAGAGCCAAGAGAATTAGTCAATGTAGACATAGAAAAATATGATGCTTTTATATATGTTGGTGGTTCCATTTTTATGGAAACTGAATATGGAATGAATGAAATTAAAGAATTTAACTCATTTATAAAAAGATGTAAAGAAAAAAACAAAAAATTCTTTTATATGTCGAGCAATTTTGGACCATATCAGACAGAAGAATACTTTAACATTGCAAAAGAAAACTTTTCTATGTGTGATGGAATTTGTTTCAGAGATAAAAAATCATATGAACTTTTTAAAAGTTTAGAGCAGGTACAATATGCACCAGATATGGTATTTGCCTTTAAATTCAAGAATATAAAACAAGAAAAGAAAAGCATAGGAATATCTGTTATAGACTTAAAAATAAAAGAAAATCTAAGACAATTTGAAGAACCATATGAAGATTTTATAAAAAGAATTATTATAAAATTTGCAAAAAGGAATTATAAAGTATATTTATTTTCATTTTGTGAATTTGAAGGGGATTTAGAAGCAATTAAAAGAATAATGGAGATATTACCAAAAGAATATAAACATAATGTAGACATCATTTCATTTACAGACGATATAGAATCATATTTAGACAAATGTGGAAAAATGAAATATATGGTATGTGGAAGATTCCATTCTATGATACTATCAATATTATTTAAACAAAAAATATATAATATAACATATAGCAAAAAACAAGATAATGTAATTGAAGAATTAAAATTATTTAGAAAATATCAGCCAATTGATAAAATAACATTTTCAACGGTTTTAAGAAAATATTATTTCCAGAAAGTAGGAGCTAATAAAATAAAAAAAATAGCAGAGGGATCAGAAAAACAATTTGAAAATTTAGATAATTGGTTATCAAAATTAAAATAGAAAAAATATTTTCTTTGTAAAAAAGCATTTGCTAAAAAAATGCTACACCTAAAAAAATTCTTTCAACCAAAGACTTGAATAATCGTATAGAAATATGATAAAATGCACAAAGAGAATTGGAGGGAAATAGCAATGAAGAAAAACAAGGAAATACTATTTGGGATATTGATATTATTTTTTATATTATTAAAACCCAATAATGTACTTGCTACGAATGAAATACCCAAAGTCTATTTTGAAGGTAATATAACAGACATGGTAGAAAAAAGTGATGAGAGAAAAATTGCACTAAGATATGAAAGTCAAGATATAAATTTTAGCACATATGCAAAAATAAAAATACAAGGGACATCAAGTATATATTATGAAAAAAAGAACTATAATATAACATTATATGAAGACTCAAACTATGAGAAAAAACAAAAAGTAGATGTTGGTCAAGGTTGGGGAGAACAAAGTAAATACTGTTTAAAAGCAAATTGGATAGATAAAACACATTCCAGAAACATTGTTTCAGCTAGAATTACAGCAAAAATACAAGAAAAATATGGGCTATTTAAGGATACACCAAATTATGGTGTAATAGATGGATTTCCAGTAGAAATATACTCAAATGGTGAATTTTTGGGGCTATATACATGGAATATCCCTAAAAGTGATTGGATGTGGAATTTAGATGAAGAAAATCCAAATAATATTGCATTTGAAGGTGGAGATTGGACTGCACCAGTAAGATTTGAAGAAGAAATAAGAGATTTAGAAGAATCAGGTTGGGAAATAGAAGTTGGAGAAGAAAATATAGAAAATATAGATAAATTTAATAGAGTAATTAATTTTATAAAAGACAGTTCAAACAGTGACTTTATAAAAAATTTTGACTTATATGTAAATAAAGATGCAGCATTAAACTATATTGTAATGCTATATATGATGCAAGGAAGCGATAATCTTGGTAAAAACCTTATAATGGTAACATATGATGGAAATGTGTGGTATCCAAGCTTATATGATATGGATTGTACATGGGGAACTACTATAGGAGGAGAACTAAGTGAAACATATGAAGCATTACCAGATATTGCAGGAAATAAACTAATAAATAGGGTTATAGAAAACTTTAAGGGTGAACTTACTAATAGATGGTTTGAATTAAGAGAAGACATATTAAATAAAGAAAATATAGAAGAGGAATTTGTTAAATTTATAAATTCAATACCAGAAGAATCTTATGAAAAAGAAAAAAATAAATGGGAACTAATACCTGGACATGATATAGATCAAATAAAAGAATTTATAGATTTTAGACTAAATTTTATAGATGATATAATGAATCAAAATAAACTCCAAATAGAACAAGAACGGAAAAAAACGAAATGAGTTAGAAAGGCTTGTAATTTACTCATTTGTAATAGTTTTAGTATATATTATTATGGAAATAATATATAGGAAACGTAAAAAAAGTTGATTTGTTTTGTAATTATGTTATAATTTATGGGAATGAAAGGAAAAAATTTATGGCAGAAGATGACTATAAAATAATAGTTGATGATGTATATAAGACATTTAACGTGTATTTAGATAGAGCAAATACTGTAAAAGAAAAATTGTTATTTTTGTTTAGTAGAAACAAAAAAGAAAAAAGAGAAATTTTAAAAGGTGTCAGTTTAAAAATAAAAAAAGGAGAGGCAGTTGGATTAATAGGAGTTAATGGAAGCGGAAAATCGACACTTTTAAAACTTATGACAAAAATAATATACCCTAATAAAGGAAAAATAGAAACAAGAGGAAAACTTACATCTTTGTTAGAGCTTGGAGCAGGATTTCATCCTGATTTTTCAGGAAGAGAAAATATCTATTTTAATGCTTCTATATTTGGATTAACAAAAAAACAAATAGATGCAAGATTAGACCAAATAATAGAATTTTCAGAACTACAAAATTATATAGATAACCCAGTTAGAACATATTCATCTGGAATGTATATGAGGCTTGCATTTGCAGTAGCAATAAATGTAGATGCTGACATTTTATTAATTGATGAAATTTTATCAGTTGGAGATGAACATTTCCAAAATAAATGTTTCCAAAAAATGCAAGAACTAAAAGAACAAGGAAAAACAATGGTATTTGTAACTCATAGTATGCAATCTGTAAAAAATCTATGTAATAGAGCAATTTGGCTATCTGAAGGAAAAATAAAAATGGATGGAAATACAGACGAAGTAGTAGATGCCTATATAGAATCAACAAAATGAAGGAGTAAAAATGAACAAAGAAGAACAATATTTTGATTATACAATGGTTCCTGGACAATCTTTAAATAAGGTACAATCAATAAATGATGGAGAACCTTTAATCAGCATAATAACAGGATATTATAATTGTAAAAAATACATAAAAGAAACAGCATATTCAATAATAAATCAAACATTTCCATATTGGGAGTGGATTATAGTTAATGATGGCAGCACAGAAGAAGGAACAGAAGATACTTTAAATGAAATAGCAGCTTTAGATAGCAGAATAAAAATTTACAATGAAGAAAACCATGGAAGAATTGTAACTAGAGACATTGCTATTTCTAGAGCAAAATGTGATTTATTATTTATTTTAGATGCCGATGATGTAATAGATAGAACTATGTTAGAATGTAGTTATTGGTCTTTAAAAACTAATCCTACAGCTTCTTGGGTATATTCTGATATGGCAAATTTTGAGGGAATGGAATTTTTATGGAAACAAATATTTTCTTCTAGTAAAGAGAAAAAAGAAAATCTATTACCAGTAACTGCATTAATAAAGAAAAAAGACTTGCTTGATGTTGGGGGATATGGTGTAGTTGATAATGACGTCCATGAAGATTGGCATTTATGGCTTAGGATGCTTGAAAAAGGATATTTCCCTATTAGAATGAGTTATTATGGCTTCTGGTATAGAAAGAAAAAAGAAGGTGGAATACTAAACTCTATAAATGGAGATAAAGAAAAAGACAAGCATGCAAGAAAAGTAATAGAGGAACAAGCAAAGAAGATAAAAAAAGAAGTAAGATGTATTCAATTCCCTACGACAACAAAATCAAATTTTGATTCATATCCAAATGTATTTGAATGGGATAGAAAACCTATAAATATAAAGGGAGAAAAAATAAGATTATTATTTATATACCCTTGGTTTAACGTAGGGGGAGCAGATAAATTTAATTATGACTTAGTTTCAAGACTAGATAAAAATAAATTTGACATCTCAATAGTAACAACTGAACCTTCTGATTATATATGGAGACAAAAATTTGAAAGATATAGTGAGGTGTTTGACTTAACAACATTTTTAAATAGACAAGATTGGCCAGGATTTGTTCACTATTTAATAAAATCAAGAAATATTGATTTGGTAATGGTATCTAATAGCTATTTTGGATTTTATGCTGTACCATGGCTAAAATCAGAATTTCCAGATGTAATATTTACAGATTACACACATAATGAAAACTGGGGATGGAGAAATGGAGAATATCCAAGAGATTCTGTTGCAATAGATGGTTTTTTAGATAAATCATATACATGTACAAAAAAATTAAAAAACACCATGATGAATGAAATGGAAAGAACAGTAGACAATGTTGAAACAGTATATATTGGTGTTGATGAAAAAGAATTTGATAGTAGCGAAGTAGATATATTTAGTAATGAAGATATAGCAAAATATAAAGATAAATATGAAGGGAAAAAATGTATTTTATATTTATGTAGAATTTCAGAAGAAAAAAGACCAATACTTATGCTAAAAATCTTCAAGAAATTACTTGAAAAAGACCAAAACCTATTATTACTTGTTGTAGGTGATGGAGATGAACTTCCAGAGATGAAAGAAACAGCAAATAGAGAAGGAATAGGTGAAAATGTAATTTTTTATGGTATGCAATCAAATGAAAGTACAAAAGCATTTTATAAACTAGCAGATGTTAGTGTAATATGTTCATTGACAGAAGGATTAACTATAACAACATATGAGTCTTTGGCAATGGGAACACCTGTTGTTACAGCAGATGTTGGAGGACAAAAAGAGCTAGTAGATGACACATGTGGAGCTGTTGTACAAAATGTACAAAAAGACAAAGATGGATTTTATAATAGAAACTATACAGAAGAAGAAATTACAAGATATGTAGATGCAATAGAGAAAGTATTAAAAGATGAATCTTTAAAAAATAATTGTAGAAGCAAAATATTAGGCAACTTCACAGTTGATAAAATGGTAGAAAAATTTGATGAAGAATTTACTACTCTTGTAAAATGCGGAACTACAATTAATAAACAAAGTATAGTAAATAAAGACTTGTATAAAAGATATATTGTATTATATAATCAAGCAGATAAGAGAGTTTATTTTCCTCAAATAGAAATGGAAGAGACAAATTATCAAAGACCAAAAGCACAAAGATTAACAAGAATAAAAGAAAGGTTATGGAAAATTCCATTATGGAGAGGATTTGTAAGATTTTTACAAAAAATCGGAGTTATAAAAATGCTTAAAAAATTAAAGGTAAAAGAAATGTTTAAAAAAGTTTGTGGGATGTAAAAAACGAGGAGTTATAAATGTTAGACGTATTTAAAAATTTATATAATTATAGAGAATTATTAAAAACAAGTGTAAAAAAAGAGATAAGAGGAAAATATAAAAATTCATTTTTAGGAGTGTTATGGTCTTTCTTAAACCCATTACTACAAATTGCAGTATATGCTTTTGTATTCCAAGGAATTTTAAAAAATCCTCAAGAAAATTATGCAATATTTTTGTGCTGTGCTTTAATACCATGGACCTTTTTCTCAACAACAATATCAAGAGCAGCTTTTAATTGCATTGAAAATGGAAACATTATAAAAAAAGTATATTTCCCGAGGGAAATTTTACCAATATCTGTTGTAACAAGCGAAACTGTGAACTTTTTAATATCTACTATAATAATAATAGCATTTGTAATATTTGGTGGGATAGGATTAAGTTGGTATATTGTATTTTATCCATTAGTTTTACTTGCGCAGTACATAATGCTTATCGGGCTATCTTTAATAGTGTCAAGTGTATGTGTGTATTTAAGAGACTTGCAACATTTTATAGGTATATTTTTACAATTGATGTTTTATGCAACACCTATTGTTTATAGCTTAGACGGAATATCAAGCAATTTAAGATGGATCTTAGAACTAAACCCAATGACATATATTATAAATGCTTATAGAAGCATATTTTATTACCAAACAATGCCAGAGTTGAAACCTATATTAATACTTATTGCAATATCTGTTGTATTATGTATAGTTGGATATTTAATATTTAATAAATTACAAAAAGGTTTTGCTGAACAACTATAATTTTTAGGAGACTAAGTAATGAGAAACAATAATAAAAAGACTAGAATAATTATTTTTATAATTATTCTAATAGTTTTAATATTAATTGATTTAGTAATATATAGTAAATTTCTTTATAATGAAAGAAATGACTATGTAGATGACTTTTCTGAGTATGACTATAGTTTAGAAGAGGAAAAAATAAAGCCTAAAGATGGAAAAATAGAAATAATCCAAACTGTAATAGGAACAGGGAATAATTTAGAAGCAGTAACAATAGAGTTTGATAAAGATTTTAGAACATATAATGAAAGCCCAATTGAAATAAAAATCGTAGAACATGATTCACGGAAATATAATTGGTAGTTATTCTAATATATATGATACAATATCTATGAATTATATAGAACATAAATTTACATTTGAAAAACAAAAGGAAAGTTTAGATAAAAAATATGATATAATAATAAATTATGACCAAAGCTTAGATGATAATCCAGTTTTTTATAGTGAAAATAGTATAGATTCCGAAAATTTAACTATAAATGGGGAAGAACATAATGGACATATAAGCTATAAATTACATTATGATAGCAAATATGCAAATACAATATTTACTATTGCTATTATAGGTATAAATATAATAAGTATAGCTACTTTTTATATAATTTTGTTTAAAAGTATTAATTTAAATAAAATGTTTTTAAGTACAATATCAATACTTGGAATAATATA
Organism: uncultured Clostridium sp.; assembly: GCA_964620415.1. Lineage (GTDB taxonomy): Bacteria > Bacillota > Clostridia > TANB77 > CAG-508 > CAG-269. The sequence goes on along the minus strand of CAZUHD010000001.1, from coordinate 11,474 downwards.
TTTAGTAATAATACCAATGTATAGAGGGCATGATGAACAAGCACACTTTTTTAGAGCTTATGAAATTTCAAAAGGTATTTTTAATACAAAAATAGAAGAACGGCAAATCAGTTGTTGAAATTCCTGAAGCATTTACGGAAACAATGGTGGAAATTGACAAAGAAACTGGAATAACAAAACTTGATAAAGGCTTTTATAGTAGTTTAAGAAATTCTTTAGATAAGAAAATAGATGAACGAACCGTAAAAGTTGATGGTTCTTATATGGCAGTATATTCTCCTGTACCATATATTCCACAGGCTTTAGCAATAAAAATTGTAAGTATTTTTACAGATAGAGTAGTTATAATATTTTATTTAGCAAGACTTGCTAATTTAGTAGTTAGTATTATTATTCTTTATATGGCGTTTAAAATATTACCTTATGGTAAAAAATTATTGCTTTTAATATGTATGCTTCCAACTGTACTTTTCCAAATAAGTACAATGTCTCCTGATGCTTTAACTTTTACATCTAGTGTATTATTTATTGCTTATGTATTAAAACTAATAAATGATAATAAGACTATCTGCATGAAAAATATATTGGTACTTACACTAATTGGTGCAGTTCTTGGTTTAAGTAAAATAACATATATACCTATAGTACTTATAGCATTACTTATACCTAAAGATTTATTTAAAGATAAAAAATCAAAAATTATATCACTAATTTCTATAATACTCATACCTATAATACTAAACTTAGCATGGCTTGGAATTGCAGGAAAACATTTAGCTTTAATAGATAATAATAAAGCAAATGTACAAAAGTCATTTATATTAAGTAATCCAATAGAATATATAAGAATTTCAGCCTTTACAGTCTATTATAAGCTTGAATCACTTATGAGGGAATTATGTGGTTCATATTTAGGACATATTAATCACGTATTTGCAGGAGAGATAAATATATATATCTTTGTTATATTATTTGTTTTAGTTATTATTTTTGATGACAGTTTAAAAGAAAGAATAGGAAATTTTGGTAAAATTCTAATTTCCATAATTACATTAAGTATTATTGCTTTAATATTTACAAGTCTATATTTGCAGTGGGCAGGATATAAATGGTATTTTGTAGATGGTCTGCAAGGTAGATATTTTATAGAATTATTGTTACCTTTAGGAATATTATTAGGGCAAAATCATATTGTAAAAAATGGAAAAATAGATTTAACAAAGACGATTTTATGTTGTACATTAATTGCAAATATTATAGCTATAATGTCATGTGTTATAGCCTATATTTAAAATAAAAAATAAGGAGAGTAAATGATATGAAAAGTAATTTATTTGTAATTATGGTAGTTATAATATCTACAATTTTAATTGTAATAATGCTAGTTAATAATCAATTTATCACTTATAAAGACACAGAGAATTTTATAATTAAAATTCAAAAAAATGGTACAACTACACTTAGGTATTATGAAAATAAGATGAAAAAACGTCTTTCAAAAGAAGAAATGGAAGAATTAGTTAATTTAATTTATGAAAATAATTTCTTTGAAATAAATGACGTACTTAATACTGAATGGGATGGGGAAACTATATCTAGTTTTTTAGGAACTACAACTAGTATAACAATAAAATATGATGGAAAAAAACACACTGCACAAGGTGGCAGAGATGGAAGTAGTATAGAGTATCAAAGGATAGAAAATTATATTATTTCTTTATGGAGTGAAGAATTAGCAAAACTAATAGAGGAAGAAGGAAATACTGATTCAGAAGGAATTGTTACAAATTTGTTAAATACGATGATTGATTAAAATAAAATTTAAGGAGGAGTTTATGAAAAAAATAAGTATAATTATACCAACCTATAATGAGGAAGAATCTTTACCATTACTATATGATAAATTAAATGAAGTAATCGCTTCTATGTCAAATTATGAATTTGAAATACTTTTTATAAATGATGGAAGCAAAGACAAAACATTAGAGATAATAAAAAGTTACAGAGAAAAAGATAGTAGAATAAATTATGTAGATTTTTCAAGAAACTTTGGACAAGAAATAGCTCTAGCTGCGGGAATTGATTATATGACAGGAGATTGTGCAATTTTTATGGATGCAGATCTTCAAGATCCTCCAGAATTAATACCAGAGCTTGTTAAATATTGGGAAGAAGGATATGATGATGTTTATGCAAGAAGAAGAACAAGAAAGGGAGAAACATTTTTAAAGAAATTTACTGCAAAGATGTATTATAGAACATTACAAAAACTATCTCATGTTGAAATTCAAAAAGATACAGGAAACTTTAGATTATTAGATAAAAGATGTATAAATGTTTTAAGAAAAATGCCTGAATCTCAAAGATGTATAAAAAGTATGTTTAGTTGGATTGGCTATAAGAAAAAAGAAGTTCTATTTGATAGACCACCAAGAGCAGCAGGAAAAACTAAGTGGAATTATGCTAATATGATAAATCTTGCAATAAATGGAATAACTTCATTTACAACTACTCCTCTTAGACTTTCTACATATCTTGCAATACCAACATTTTTGCTATTTGCAATATATACAGTATACATAATTGTAAAATGTATCGTATTACATGTAATGGTACAGGCTATTCAGGCAGTGATATTACTTATTTTATTTTTCTCAGGGGTTCAAATATTGTTATTTGGAATAGTAGGAGAATATTTAGGTAGAATATTCATGGAAACTAAAAATAGGCCATTATATTTAGTAAATGAATATAATGGTATAAAAGAGAAAAATGAAAAATAAAAGAAGGAAATAAAATGATTACAAAAATTAAAGAATCCTTTTTAAAGACTTTAAAAGATAAAAGACTATATATATTTTTAGGAGTAACGCTAATTTTTTTTGGAATATTAGTAATAGAACAATATGCAACAGATTCTTATGCGTATTTTACAATAAATACTAGACAATTATTTAACCATATATTAAGTTTAGGAAGAATAGTAACAGCTTTTTTTTGGTTAATATTTTCATTTACAAATTATAGTACAACATATATCACATCATACCTAATTGCAATTGTTTTTACTACTTTAAGTATGTATAAACTAAATGAAATATTAAAAAGAGAAATAAAGGACGAAAAAGTAACTATTTTTATTTCTATATTAACAGTAATAAATATATGTATTTTAGAATTATATATGTATTTGGAAAAAGGAATATTAATTCTTTCAATATATTTTACTATTTTGGCTATAGGAAATCTTGATGAGGCTTTAAAAGGAAATAAAAAAGCATGGATTAAAATTTTTATAGAAATGCTTATAGCTAATTGCTCCTATCAAGGAACAGTAGGTCTTTTTGTAGCTTTAGGGACAATTTATATTATAAAAAATTCAAAGAAAATAGGAGAATTTATTAAGAATAATATTATAGTTGCAATTCTTTATGGCTTACCTGCTCTTTGCAATTTCCTTTTTATTAAATTAGTAGTTAATGGATCAAGACTTGGAAATGAAATAACTGTTTGGGAAAAACTAGCAATTATCATAAAAGACTTAAAAAATATCATATTAAACAGTTTTTACATCTTGCCTAAATTTACATATTTAGGATTTGTAGTTTTAATTTTTATTATATTTGTAATAAAATTGATTATGGAAAAAAGTAAAGAAAAAAATATTCCAAGTATTTTCTTGAATATATTTTTCTTTTGCTATATTGTATGTGCTACTTTATTTGCAAGTGCTATGCCACAGGTATTGCAAAATTATGTATATATTGTACCTAGAAATATGTACGCATTTGGTGCAATGCCAGCTATATTAATTTTGTTTATGTACAAAAGAGTAAATATAGGTAAGGTGTTAAATAAACTTATTCCTATATTAGGTGTTATATTTTTAATTGTAGAGTTTTATAATTTTTCTGAAATTATAATAGACAATTATTACACTAATATGAAAGATAGAGAAATTGCAGAGAAAATTGCGAGTGTGTCAAAAAAATATGAAGAAGAAACAGGAAATACTATTACAAAAATAATAATTTATCAACAAGGATCTATAGCTCCAGCTTATGAGAATGTAAGATGGAATGGAGATGTAAATGTAAGGCTATTTTATACAGAATGGGGAATACAAGGAATATTAAGCGGTTTAATGCGGAAGAGAGCTTAAAGTTACGCAGAATAAAGATGAGGAATTTGAAGAATACTTTAAATCTCAATATTTCCATAATTTTGATGAAAGACAAGTAAAATTTAAAAATAATGAATTACATTTATATGTTGTATAGTAGAAATTGTGCTTAGGAGCTTAATCATGAAAAATATGATATTGCTAGAAATGTAACAATAGAAATAAAACTGTACTTAAAGAAGATATTTCTAAAATTTAGAGAAATTAAAGATGTTGAAGAATTTTTTACAGTAAAAATATAAGTCGTACAAAGCAAGCTTTTTATAATAATTGCGATTATACTTTCAATTTATACATTTGGAATTAGTGCATATATACACTATAAAAGATGAAACAATAAAAGAAAAATTTAAATCATACCAAAAAATTATTATATTTTTAACGACAATTATTATTGCAAGTTTGATATTTATCAGTTTATATGTTCAGTGGACAACTTGTGAAAGTAATGCAATATTTGGAATACAGAGGAGATATTTTATACCAATGTTACCATTAGTAATTTTATTAATTGGTAGTCAAATAAAATTAAAAACACAATATAAAGATGAAAATATAATCAAATCAATTAGCATAATATGAACCTTAATACAAATTTGTGTTCTATTACAAACAGTTATTTGTTATTTATAATAGTAGGAGGTAAGATGATGGAGAAGATTGCTGTACTTATACCTTGTTATAATGAGGAACTTACAATAGAAAAAGTAGTAACTGATTTTAAGAGAGAACTACCAGAAGCGGATATATATGTATATAACAATAATTCAAAAGATAAAACTGCTGAGATTGCAAAAAGAGCAGGGGCAATAGTTAGAGATGAATATATGCAGGGAAAAGGAAATGTTGTAAGAACAATGTTTAGAGAAATTGATGCAGATATATATGTTATGGTAGATGGAGATGATACTTATCCTGGGGCAGAAGTGCATAAATTAATAGAACCTATAAGAACAGGTGAAGCTGATATGGTAATTGGTGATAGATTATCAAATGGTACATATCAAGAAGAAAATAAAAGAAAATTCCATGAGTTTGGAAACAATATGGTTAGAAAAAGTATTAATCTGTTATTTAAAAGTAACTTAAAAGATATAATGACTGGGTATAGAGCATTTAGTAAGTTTTTCGTAAAAAATATGCCTGTAATGAGTCCTAATTTTGAAATTGAAACAGAAATGACTTTACATGCCTTAGATAAGAGATTTAAAATAAAAGAAATACCTATTACATATAGAGATAGACCTAAAGGAAGTTCATCTAAATTAAATACTATAAGTGATGGAACTAAAGTAATAATGACAATTATAAAAATGCTTAAAGATTATAAGCCAAGAAAATTCTATTTTGGTGTTTCATTTTTATTTATAATTATTGGACTAATAATAGGTATGCCAGTAATTGTTGAGTTTGTAAAAACTAGATATATCACGAAAGTACCATCAGCAATACTTGCAACAGGAGTTATGATTTTTTCAATCATAATTGCACAATGTGGTGTAATTTTAGACACAGTTGTAAAACAAAATAAAGAAAAATATGAAATAAGTTTAATTAGATATAAAGAGTTAGAAAAGTTAAATAAAAATTAGTTGTATGTTTGGAGGAAAAAGATGTTATTTAAAAAGATGCTATGTATAATTTGTATAATATTAATATTTGGGATGAATATAGGCTTTAATTGTGTAAGTGCAGTTCCTTCTGATGAGAATACAGTAAGTTTGGAGCAAAATAATGAAATTGAGCAAAATAATGAAACTTTTGAAGAGGAGAATTGTATTATAGATAGTAACGAAAATATAATTCCAGAAGAAAATGTTACTGAAAAAGAAGAACCTTTGGAATCAAATGAAATAAAAGAAGAAATTCCAAAACAAGAAGATATTAAAACACAAGATCAAAAGTCAGAAATTCCAACTCAAACAATAAAAGATGGTACATATATAATTTATACTGGTGTAGGAAATAATACTTGCTTAGATGTTACAGCAGGAGCTATGGGAAATGGTGTTAATATCGAAATATGGAAAGACATTAGGGAAGATACACAAAAATTTAAAGTAAAATATTTAGGTGATGGATATTATAAAATCACTTCTGTGAAATCTTCTAAATCATTAGATGTAGCATATGGATTAAGCACAAATGGTACAAATGTATGGCAATATGAGGGAAATGAAACAGATGCACAAAAATGGATTATTAAAGATGCGGGAAATGGCTATTTTAATATAATATCTAAATGTAATGGTTTATATTTAGATGTAGCATATGGATTAAGCACAGATGGTACGAATGTACAAGTATATGAGGGAAATGGAACAAATGCACAGAAGTTTAAATTTGTATTAGCAGAAGAATTTGAGGGAAAACAAACTATTAAAGATGGTATTTATTATATAATAACAGGAGTAAGTTCTTCAAAAGTAATAGATATTGCAGGTGGTCAAAATGATAATTCTGCTAATGTACAAATTGGATCTAAATCTAACCTAAGTAGGAAAAAATTTTTGATTACATATAAGGGAAGTGGACTTTATGAAATTGAAAATATAAATTCAGGAAAGATGCTAGATGTAGAATATGCGAATGCTACAAATGGTGCAAATGTTAGTCAATACGAATCAAATGGAACTAAAGCTCAAAGATGGGTAATTAAAGATCTGGGAAATAGTTATTATAATATAATTTCAAGATGTGGAGGCTTATATTTAGATGTAGCATATGGATTAAGCACAGAAGGTACAAACATACAAATATATGAGAAAAATGGAACAGATGCTCAAAAATTTAAATTTGAAGAAGCAGAGTTTAATACAGGCAAAACCCTAGAAAATGGTACATATGTAATTACAAGTGGGCTTGACTCGTCCAAGGCATTAGATATTGCTGAGGGAAGTATATATTCTGGTGCTAATTTACAAATATGGGATAGAACAAATGTAAAACAACAAAAGTTTATTGTTACATATTTAAATAATGGTTTTTATAGAATTACTTCTTTAAAATCTAATAAAGTATTAGATGTAGATGGGGGAGCAAATGTTAATTCTGCAAATGTACAGCAATATATAACTAATAATACAAGAGCTCAAGAATGGATTTTAAAAGATTTGGGAAATGGTTATTATAATATAATTTCAAGATGTGGAGGATTGTATTTAGATGTAGCATATGGTATAAATAAAAATGGTACAAATGTACAAATATATGAGGGAAATGGAACTAAAGCTCAAGAATTTAAATTTGAGGAAGCAACAGATACAGATGGAATTGATGTTTCATCATACCAAGGTAATGTTGATTGGAAAAAAGTAAATGAAACAGGCATAGATTTTGCTTTTATAAGATTAGGATATAGAGGATATGAAACAGGTAAATTTGCAGACGACAGTAAATTTATACAAAATGTTAATGGTTGTATAGAAAACAACATAGATTATGGTATATATTTTGTAACACAAGCTATTAGCTATGATGAAGGTGTAGAAGAAGCAAATTATGTGCTAAATAAAATAAAGAATTATAATTTTGATTGTCCAATTGTTATTGATGTTGAAGATTCGGGAGGAAACCCAGGTAGAGCAGATAATTTAAGTAAAGAAGAAAGAACGGATTGTATTAAGGGATTTTGTGATACCATAGAAAAAAATGGGTACGTTCCTATGATTTATTCAAGTAAAAACTGGTTAATGAATAAAATTGATTTATCGAAACTTCCAAATGCTTTAGTTTGGCTTGCTCATTATGTAAATGGTGCACCAAGTAAAGTGTCAGATTACGAAGGTGAATACAAATACTGGCAATATACATCATCTGGTAAAATAAATGGTATTTCTGGAAATGTTGATTTAAACAAAGGATATTAGAAAATATTTTATAAATAAAAAGGGGGTCAAATATGAATTATTTAAAAAAATGTGCGATTATTTTTCTAAGTTTTATAATTTGTATTAATGTTTTAGGTACAATAGTCGTACAAGCTATTGATAATACTATTTTGGAAGATAAGAACGAAATAGAAGAAAATAGAGTAGAAAATGCAGTTGAAGAAAATGTTACAGAAAATATTACAGAAAATGTAGTGGAAGAAGATGAAAATATTGTTCAAGATAATTTGACAAAAAATGAAGTTTCTGATGAAGAAAATGTAGTAAATGAACAAGTAGAAACTGAAGAAAATAAAGAGGATAAAGAGAAAAAAGAAGAACAAGAACAAGATGAAATGCAAGAAATTGTACAAGAAAATGTAGAAGATACTCCTGAAATACAAGAAGATATTCCCTTAATAGAAGGAGGCTATTATCAAATAATAACAGGTGTTTCATCTGACAAAGTATTAGAAGTTAAAAATGCTTCAGATTACAATGAAGCTAATGTTCATATTTATACAAATTCAAAAGAAAAACAACAAAAATTTGAACTCAAATATTTAGGTAATGGTGAATATGAAATTATAAATTTGAAATCTGGGAGATTATTAGATGTAGCATATGGATTAAACACAAATGGTACAAATGTATGGCAATATGATAGAAATGGAACAGATGCTCAAAAATGGATTATTGAAGATGCAGGAGGCGGATTTTACTGGATAAAATCAAAATGTAGTGGATTATATTTAGATGTAGCTTATGGTTTAAGTAAAAATGAAACTAATGTACAAATATATGAGAAAAATGAAACTAATGCACAAAAATTTAAATTTATAAAAGCAGAAACAGTAACAGGAAATAAAACAATAGATAATGGATATTACATTATTTCCCCTAAAGTAAATACTAATAAAGTTTTAGATGTTAATGGCGAATCAATATCAAATGAAACAAATATACAAATTTGGAAAAATAAAAGAGAAAGACATCAGATTTTTAAAATAACTTATAATGGATCAGGCTCTTATAAAATTCAAAATGTAAACTCTAAAAAATATTTAGATGTAGCATATGGGTTAACTCGGAAACGGTACAAATGTATGGCAATATGATGGAAATAAAACAAAAGCTCAAAATTGGATTATCAAAGATGTAGGAAATGGCTTTTTTAGTATAATTTCTGAATGTAATGATTTATATTTAGATGTAGCATATGGATTAAGTGCAGATGGTACAAATGTACAAGTATATGAGGGAAATGGAACAGATGCCCAAAAATTTAAGTTTACTTTAGTAGATGTAGCCGAAGGTACTAAGTCTATATCAGATGGGAAATATAAAATTTCTATGTATTCAGATAGAAACAAAGTTTTAGATGTTAATGGTGGATCTACAGCAAATGGGGCAAATGTGCAAATTTGGTCATATAATAATGGATTAGGACAAAAGTTTAAGATAGATTATATTGGACAAGGATATTATAAAATAACAAATATTAAATCTGGGAAACTATTAGATGTATCAGGTGCGAGCTCTGCAGATGGTACAAATGTATGGCAGTATGAAAATAATGAAACAAAAGCTCAAAGATGGATAATTGAGGCTGCAGAAGGCGGAGGATATAATATAATATCTGTTTTGGGTAATAAATATTTGACTGTTGTTGATGGAGCTACTGCAGATGGAACTAATGTAGCTATTTATGAGAAAAATGGAACAGATTCACAAAAATTTTATTTTGATAAAGTAACAACTGTAGAATTAGAAACAGGAACTTATGGTTTTAGTGGTTTAAAGATAAAAGGTGATGCAAGAGGGAAAACATTAAATTATTATAAAATAGGATATGGACCAAATGTATTCTTTGCAACTTTTGCGGTACATGGTTGGGAAGATTCATGGAGCTATGATGGAACTGAATTAACTAAAATTGCAGAAAGTTTTAAAGAAAAATTAATATCTATGCAAGATGAAAATTTAGCTAGCAAGTGGACTATCTATATATTCCCATCTGTAAACCCAGATGGAGAGTATTTTGGAACATCACATAATGGACCTGGTAGATGTTCTTTGTATTCAGATATATCATCACATAAGGGAATGGATATAAATAGATGTTTTAGTACTAGTTGGACTAAAAATACATCAAGTAGAAATTATAATGGAACAGAACCATTTCAAGCTTTTGAAGCAAGATATTTAAGGGACTTTTTACTTGGAGCTAGAGCAAGAAATGGACAAACAGTGCTAGTTGATTTACATGGATGGCTTGATGAGACAATAGGAGATGAATGGATTGGCTCTAAATATGCTGCTGCTTATGGATTAGATGAATATATCGCAACTTACGGAAAGGGATATTTAGTTAATTGGGCAAGATCAAATTTGGGATATAATGGACGAGCTGCAAGAGCTGCTTTGATTGAGCTACCTATGATTTATAGTCCAAGTGGTGCATCCCAAGGAAATTTTGCTGGTAAATATATTAATGCAACTTTATCAGTACTAAGAGAAATGTAGCTAGAAAGGACTAAATTATTATGAAGAAAAAAACAGTATTTTTTCTTTCTATAATTTGTATAATTATAATAATTTTTAGTGTAATTATTTTAAATAATAAAACTGGAAGTGAAGAAACAAGTACACTTCCAGTTGATTATAATGAAGAGATTTCACAAACAGAAGAAAATGAAACTCAAAATAAAATAAATAATATTATACAAGAACGAGGTTTTACTGAAAATGAGGATATTTACGAGCTTGCAGAAGAATATGATGGAAGAGAAACATTAATTATAAAATCTTCTATTCAATATAAAGTCGCCTTAGCTGGTATGATAAAAAATGATATTCCTAATTTTTCAGAAATAGATAGTTTATTAGAAAAAGCACCAACACATACTGGAATTTGGATAGAAGAAAGCTCAAGGGAAATCTTTTTAAATATGATAAAGAATATTACAAATGGAAATTATGATATTGACGGCGATGGATTCTTGATTAAAAAAAGTTCTATAAACAATAATAACTATGACGAAATAATTGGAAACATGCTTTCAGATGGTGGATTATATATTTTCGATATAAGCTCTATTACTTATTTAGTTGATGAAGTAACAGGCGAAATTCAAAATTATCCTTTTGAAGATATGGATCCATATCAAGGATATGAATATTTCGAAAGTGATAATAAATATATGTTCATCATAAGTGAAAATAAACTTGGAAAAATAAGTTTAACAGATACATTAAAAGAAATTTTAGAAAATAAATAAAAAATTTGTAAAAAAAAGAAGGAAAAAAATTTTTTTTGAAGAATAATATAGTAGTACATAAAATAAGATTATATGTACAAAATATTTATATTACTTAAAGAAAGAGGTGCTTAATATGCAAATCACAGACGTACGTTTAAG